>JAAFJB010000139.1 GCA_013297995.1 Chitinophagales bacterium
GCAAGTAGGCGATCACCATGAATAAATGAATAGCTTATGATTAAAATAAAATTACTGGGTAATAAAAAGCAACTGCATCGCCATAATACACCTAGTACAATCTGAACTACATCCCAGTGTGAGCTTAACATGGAGTAGCAAAAATGCCCCAGCATCTTCCTTGATAATGGGGCATTCTTAAAGGGCATTTATTCTACTCCGCTTAATGTTACCAGCTGGCGTTCTCTCTGTCGTTGCTTGTCTGTCCATTGTTTGCAGTGTCTTTGTGCGTTGGCTTGGTAGCTCTTTTGTATTTTTTTGTTTGACTTTTGCGTTGGCAAAAAATTCAAATGTGCTACCAAATGCGTTGGCTTTTATAAGTCAGGCATTGAACACACTTCTGTTATTTTTTTCCAGTTAAAAGATATTTCAGGTATTCCGCTTGTCTTTACAGTTAATCCTAATGAATTCCATAGAATAAATTCATATTTTAGAAATTCAACTTTACTTTCGTCACCCGCTTTTCGGTTAGGATTCCGTTTAATCATACCCTTTGCCTCATAGTCGTTAAGCATAATATCTCTGATTTGAAAAATATCGTATTTGCCTCTGTATTGGTTACACAGATTGTCTAAGTCGAAAATGAGGTCTAAATGATGTCCAGTAATTAGAACTGTCTGAGTGAAATAATCATAGAATATTTTACTATTTGGTCCATTTACTAAACCTAAATGATACAACTTAAAACCATCTTCTGTCAAATTTCCCATTGAGTCAACAACTCCGATATGTTTTAAGAACGTAACAAAATTCTTTTTAATCGAATTATAGTAATTGTCACCAATAAACGAGGTGTCTGCATCCTGTTTTAAACCAGCAATTGCTTTGCCTTTTGAAGGTCCTGATAGTTTTCTAATTGCAGCAATTTTTTTCTCAAAGAAAATTATGTTTTTTCTGCCTGATAAAGTTTCAATTAAATCACCATTTAAATCTTTAATCGGAGTAGGGGTTAGTGTTTTTAACACTTGGTTCGGAACTAAATAAGTGTCCCAACAATATGCAAAAGCATCACCTGAAATTTGACCTATCTTTTTTAAATAATAGCAATGAAGAATTAGATGAAATAGTGGAATAGGCATATCTAAATGTTTAGCCCAAAATCTTCCATTTGCAACCGCTTTAAATTCTTTTGTCTTTACAAGTGTATTTACATTATGAACTAAAGACACATTTGTTGGATTGTTATTTTCATAGAGTATTAATCCAACAGGCAAATTTTCTTCGATTTGATTTTGATATAGGTCAGCCATATATTCACCTATTCGGAAATCTTCTAAAGTTTGTGGCACAATCAAATAAGATAAATTGCTACTATTTAAATATGCAATTGATTGCCCCAATCCAGTCAATATTCCTCTTTTTGTTTCAGTTGGTGGTTTGAATTCAAAAGTGACCATTAGTTTTTTTGCATCATCATAAAATGCTGCATCAGGTGAAGGGAATGTGCTGTCGCAACCAACACGATAAAAATCAGTTCCCACATCAGTGCAACATTTCCATGCACCAGATTTGAAATTTGCTAAAACCGAATCGGTTGTTGCCTTAGCTAATAGATGATGATTTACAGACATAATATTATTTTTCTAACATTGAATATTTAGCTAAATGTGTTGCACTCTCCTCACTCCATTCTTTATTAATTACAGTTCTGAGCCTTTCTCCAAAAATCTGTGCAACAAGGCATGGAAATGCATTACCAACTTGTAAGCATTGATTAATTATAGGACCCACAAATTCATAGTGGTCTGGAAAAGTTTGAATTCTTGCCGCTTCTCTTACAGTTAAAGTCCTATTTAAAGTTGGATGAACAGGAAATGCATTATGACCTGGTACAATTGTCCCTGATGGCTTTTTTCGGTGCAAACGTTTAAAAACATGGCTGTAATTGGCAATTGGTTTACCAGTCTTTGTTCCATTTTTTAAGTGTTCAGGCAATGAATCAATATCTAATTTTTGTCCTTCTTTAATATATGAAAATCTCTCTACAATAACTGGTGAATGTTTAGGTGCGAAATGATTTTTAAGTTTACCCAAAGTCTTTTCATTTGCTAAATCAGTTAACACTTCTCCTACGGTTCGATATGGCAGTTGCCAAGATTCAGGTTCCTCAAAATATTTAGGTTTAGGAAACGGAATCATTAGGTCAGTTTTAGTCCCAAACAAAATAAATCTTTTTCGAAGTTGTGGAACACCATAATCAGCTGCATTGATAACTTTAACTTCAGTTTTGTATTTATGCCTTAAAAAATATTGTCTTATTTCTTCAACGTATGAACCATTATGAGCAGATAATATTCCGGGAACGTTTTCCATTATGAACCATTTAGCGTTTGATTTAATTACAATATTTGCGTATGCAAAAACTAAATCGTTCCGTTTATCGGATTTAAGGTCATGATTTTTTGTGTTGACAAATCTTCTTTTGCCAAAAATTGAAAAACCTTGGCAAGGCGGGCCTCCAACAATTAGGTCAACTTTTTCTTTTTTTAGTCTGTCTGCTACTAATTTTTGGTTTTTAGGGTCGGCCAAGTCAATTTTCAAACATTCATGTGAAGTATGATTTCTGCGGTAAGCCTCTACTGCATATTCATCAAAATCTGCTCCTAATACACATTCTAAACCTGCCGCTTCCAATCCTTGAGTAAAACCACCAACACCGCTGAATAAATCAGCAAACTTGAGTGTTGCTCTGCCATTTTTCTTTATTGAGTTTACTTTATGACGTGAAAACTTTGTTCCTACTTTGGCTTGACCATCAGGACTGATTCCATCATAGTCAATATCGTTAATAAAATTCGAAACGCTTTCGGCAAGTTTAGCTGCTAACAATGGAGGAACAGCGTTGCCGACTAAAATACATTGTGAACGCCTATCTCCTCTGAAAATGAAGTAATCTGGAAATGACTGAATTCTTGCAGCTTCACGGGCAGTTAAACTTCTATTCAATATTGGATGAACAGGCAATGCATTATTACCAGGAACAATTGTCGATGAAACCTCATTTCTATGCAATCTTGTGTAAGTGTTACCAAAATTCTTTCTTCTAATTTCTATTGGCAAATCTTCTGGCTTAGGAAGTTTTCCACCTTCGGGTATTAACTCATATCGTCTAATAACAATTTCATTATGGTTTAACGGAACATGGTTCGGATACCTGTTTTCAAGTTTTATTAAATCATTTATTGCATCACCTACATTTTTGTATGCTTTAATCCTTCCGAAATCTTTGTTGTTTGGTTTTGGGAATTTGAATGGACGATTAATTTTTGTGCCAAAAATTATTATTCTCTCTCTTTTTTGAGGGACACCATATTTTGAAGAGTCAATCAATGAATAGGAAATATTATAACCAATCTCTAAAAATGCGTTAACTACCTTGTCAAAAAAACGTCCCTCAAACATTGTAAAAAGACCTTTTACATTTTCGAAAAGAAAACACTTAGGTTGAATCGTTTCTACTATTCTAACATAGTTCTCAAATAGATAATTTCTTGGGTCTGATGAATTTTTGTTACCCATGTTTGAAAAACCTTGACATGGTGGTCCTCCAATTATTACGTCAATTTTATTCTTTCCAATTAACTTTTCAATTTCTTCTTTTGAAAATAGTCTAACATCTTTCTTAATAAAAGGTGTTTTAGGAAAATTGAAATTAAATGTTGTTTCTGCTTGTGGCATTATGTCCGATGCAAAAATGCAATTAAAGCCCGCTTCTTTGAATCCAATATCCATTCCCCCAGCACCTGTAAAAAGTGAAACGACATTCAATTTGCTTTTAGAATTTCCTTTTATATGAAATTCATCACCGAGATATTTTGCCAATTCTAATTCACGAAACATTTCAAGCTGTTGTTCCGAAACCATAGTTAAGGTGTCGTCATCCTCTTGAAATTTATATGTTCTAACTTTTTCTGCCATTGTTGTCCTTGAGTTTTAGGCTTTATTTAATTTTTTGTAATACTTCACTTTTTCCTCTGCTACTTTCAATATATCCTTAGTGCAATCCTCTTCCATTATTTCATATGCAACCTTGTCACTAAGAAATGATACTAGTAAAGTTTTAGAATTAATTGAAAATATTTCTGCAAACTTTTCAATCATCTCTTTATTTGCTGAACGTTCATTTCTTTCAATTTTCCCAAGAGTTGAGGGGTCTATGTCAAGGTGTGCTGCAACTTTTCTTAAAGGAAGTCCATTGTCTTCCCTGAGCTTTTTAATTACTTCGCCAAATGTTACTTGCTTTATCATAAAAATCTGTTTCAGGACAAATATAGTCCTAATGTAAATTGTCCCGGTAAAATAATAGGGATAAATGTCAATATTTTATCAACAGTCCTAATTTAATATACGGGTCTGGGTGGTGGGTGGGCTTTGGGTGCGGTTGGGCAAAATTAAATGTGGTGTTTTTGTGTCGGCAAGTGCGTTGGCAAAACACCTCTTTTAATTTTGCGAGGCGTTGGCATTTTCGTCCTCCGTTTCTGTCGGTTTATGTCTGCACTTTCGGTCGTCCTACGCTTGCTGGTAACGTTTGGGGGCTTTGCGAAGAAGCGGAATTAGAAGCACAAATGTTCAATTTAGCACAAATGTTTATTAGAATTCCAAATGTTTAATTTAGCACTGAACCCGCCTTTTGCCAAACCCCTGTTCAAGCTCACACGTTCCGTGAAGGTTGTAGTATTCATGAATGCGTGATCTTTGTTGTTCATCAAATATACCATAAAATGACAAAAAAAATGAGTTATCGAAAAACGCTTTAGGTGAGAACCAAT
>JAAFJB010000014.1 GCA_013297995.1 Chitinophagales bacterium
AATTACAGAAAGAGGAGTTGCTCATATGGGCGATGGCGAGCAGGTCGTTCACTCGAATATTTTTTTGAAAGTTCTGCATCATGTATTGCACTACTTTATTCATAACCTTATTCTCGTCAGACAAAAAGCTGGTAACAAATTGGGGGGTAGAGAGCAGTTCGTAGTGTAATTTTTTGGTAAAGAGGTTAAATATTTGGAAGAGGGCGTAGAGGCGTTCTGTATCGCTCATATTAATCATGGCGCCCATGATATCGGCAATTTTTTTGCGAGAGTCTTTAGAGAAGCAGAGGCCATACCGGGCTTGGTCTAGTATTTTAAGTAAGGGTTTATTTTCGGGTAGTTTAAAAAACTGCTCACCTAGAAAAGTATGGTCAAATTGAATCACAATACATTCGCTTTGCATATCATTTAGGTTGGCATAGCAGTCTTGGTCGCAATTGTATTCGTGTGGAATATAGGGGCCAATAAAAGCAATATGACCGGGTTCGAAGTGGTTAATATGGTCGCCGATGCTGAACCTGCCCCAGCCTTTTTTAATAAAAACGAGCTCATATTCGGGATGGTTATGCCATTTGGCAAAGGGTTCGTTTTCGTTGTAAAATATAAAAGATTTGTCAGGCTCTTTGGTGAGTCTGATTTCTACAAGTTTCATGAGTTAGTTTTTTATTGTTTTTAATGGTCTCATGGAATTCGCAAATTACCATTTCGGTCAGTAACAAATTTTTGTTGAGGCTCATTTCATATAGCAGCAGTTTGGGTGTAAGGTAGAGATTTTTTGGAAAATGGCAAGTGTGATATCGAGTTAAAGAGCAGATTTCATGACGGAAATGTACTGTGGGATGGATAAATCTTTGATTTCCTTTTTTGTAAATCCATCTTCTAATAAAATTATCTCTATTTTAGCTTTACATTCTAAATATTTCTTCCAAATTGTAGAAAGTCCAGGTATCATTTTAATTGGAACAGCTTCATTAGCTGCAAACCATTCCATTACCTTCTCAATAGCTTTCTTTGGGTTATTATTATGTTCTTTTATGTCCTGTCCACTAATATCAGAGATTACGGTATCATATCTATTTTTAACCTTTTCTAAAATTAAGCACTGTTTTGTTTTCTGTATTTTTGTGCCATAAACAGAACACCCTATATCAATACCCATTTCATAGGGCATATTAAATCGAGGCATTTCTCCACTTTTCAGAGGCTCGCATCTTGAAATATCGTGAATTGAATATTTTGAGTTTTCAATTAGCTTCATTATTTCTGTAATTCTCGAATCGCTTGAGGAGGCTGTTGTAGATATCTTTGGCTCAAATCTAAAATATAAAGAGGTGAAAATAAGTGCTTTTAAAAGCGGCTTATATTCATTGTCGAATGGACAATTAATAAAAATATTTGTTTGAAAGTTCATTAAAAAACTTTGGATATTTCACCTTGTGCATCGAAAACAATGATGTGACTATTGATTGAAGGCTGAATGATTTTTTTTGCTGCATTTAATGCAGCCACTTTTAGTTTGTATGAGCGAAATGCTCTTTCCGCTCCACCCTTTCTCACTGTCCACATATTATCTCTGGGGGTTACATATATCCAATCTTGGGTTTCTATTTCATTAATTTTTTTTGCCAAAGTTGCTGTTATATGTTTACTCTGGACAGTTCTTTTTCTATTTGTTTTATTAGTAATTGTAGCCAAGGGTATTAATTTTATTGTATACGAGTGTCGTACCAAGAAGCTTCCTGTTACTAGTGCTAAACTTGAAGTTACTATTAAATTCAATACATTTTCTCTTAAAACTTTGGAATATACATTTTGGGAATAGTATTTCACTGAAATAGGTAGTATTTTCAAGTACGGTCTCATTGCCAACTCCTCCCAGTTAAGCAATTGCCACTTAATTCAGCGAGGTCTTGCTGTGTAAGCCCTTTTTTAATTCTTGTAGTTCGAATTATTGAACCAAAATGAAAGGTATTGCTATTGTCTATCACTGGGCTACTTTCTTTATAAAGAAGATCGGGACTAAGGTCGAATGCGGTAAGTATGGTTTTACCTGAAAAATCGGTCAGCTCAATTTTTATATTATCCCAAGCCAATGTTCTATTTTTCAGCTTTACTTTTTTAAATTCATCCTATTGAAGTAATTTATATTCAGGATCTTTTTTTGAAATTTTCCATTGTTTAAATAATTTTTTAAAATTGATTAGCCTGGTTTCGCCATTATTAAATATACATATTATATTAAAATCAGTAACGGACTTAATCTTGATTATTCTTGCTAATTTAATTGACTTTTTCATTTTCGTAAATTGGGGTTTAATCTAGTAAAAACGTCTAATAGAAAATTCCTAACCTTATCTGAGCTGCACCACTTAAGTAAAGCTTTTAATTGTTTGATTGGCACTTGACATTTAAATAATATTACCAAATTAGGTAATATTATCCAAACTTATAATTCGGTTTTTTTCTAAGAGACCTCTTAGAAGTGCTGAAATAGCTAAACAAAACCACCTTCTTACTTGCAGCTAAGTATGTAAACAATCCCAAAAAGTATCACTTTAAGTTTAGGGTATCAATTAACTTCACCGCAGCTATAAATAAATTGTAATTAAATATGTTGGGAGTAAAGCATTTTTTCAGAAAGCATACGAAAGAAATATTAAAAAAGAGTTTGGTTATATTGGTTGTTTTGGTAATAAACAAAGGCGCAAAGGCACAGGTTATTGAAGGCGAAAAGCCTGTGCCCGCCTTAAATAAAGCACTGGCAGTAAAGCCTCCCATGGGTTGGAATAGTTGGGATGGTTTTGGCTGGGCGGTTACGGAAAAAGAAGTGAGGGCAGCGGCCGATTATATGGCTAAAAATTTAAAGCATCTGGGCTATGAATATATTGTGGTAGATATGTTGTGGTATGGAGATAGTGCGGCAGTTCAGTTTGAAGATTTTGTGCAAGAAACCATTCCCACAAAGCCCACTTATCATATAGATGAATATGCAAGATTATGGCCCGATGAAAAGCGGTTTCCTTCTTCAAAAAACGGGCAGGGTTTTAAGGGGTTGGCAGATTATATTCATGGGTTGGGATTGAAGTTTGGGGTACATTTATTAAGGGGCATACCTTGGCAGGCAGTTGATAATAATTTAATAATTTTAGGCACCAATATAAAAGCGGCAAGTATAGCCCAGCCCGATAAGGGCTGTGAATGGTACGATGGATTTTATGGGGTAGATATGAGTAAGCCAGGCGCCCAAGCGTATTATAATTCTATATTCAAGTTATATGCACAATGGGGAATAGATTTTGTGAAAGCAGATGATATCACCAATGTGGCTGAGTTAGAAGCCATTAGCAAAGCATCCAGAGCATCGGGAAGAGACATGGTATTGAGTGTGGTGCCAGAAGATTTGCCAATAGAAAAGTTGCAAGAGAATGTGCATATGGCCAGAACGGGGCTGGATTTTTGGGATGTATGGGAAATGTTGAAGCGTGGTTTTCCGGTAGCCAATAAGGCGGTAAAGAATCAGGTAAGTGGCTTTTGGCCCGATTTAGATATGTTGCCAATAGGTAAGTTGGGATTAAAAATTTCTTACAAAGGACCAAACGCCAGAATTTCTAATTTCACCAAGCCAGAGCTACAAACCCTACTCACACTTTGGTATATTTCAAGAATGCCATTAATGATTGGGGGTTATTTACCGCAGACAGATGCTTATTCGCAAAGTCTATTGCAAAACAAAGCAGCATTGCAAGTAAATAGAAATAGTACTAATAATAGGCAAATTAAATTTAGGAATGCGCACGTTGCTTGGGCTGCAGACATTCCAGCTAGTAATGAAAAGTACGTAGCATTTTTTAACCAATGGGAATCTGTAAAGCCCATAAAGCATAGCATAACTTGGAAGCAGTTGGGATTAACGGGAACCAAATACAAAGTGCGTGATTTGTGGAATAACAAAGAACTCGGAGAATTTACAAATGGGTTTACAGCACCTGTGGTAGCGCATGGGGCGGGGTTGTTTAAAGTGTATTAATATCCGCATAGATATCAGTATGAATTAACGCGTGCATTATAAGTATTTTATTGTTGTATTTTTTCATTCAATATTTAAATTGCAGAAGACGGTATATAAGACTGGGTCTCTCCAAATCCTTTCTAAGGAGTATTTTGGAGAAGCTCAAAATCAGTTACAGACAACTTCCTAAATATTTGCTTACTACAGTTGCTTTTGCCCAAAACAAAAGCTGAATCAAAGCACTTGTTTTTTAACTAGTTGTTTATTTCTAAGATACTGCTTTCGTACAGTACCTACTGAACAGTCATAAAGCATAATGGATAAAACGGTACTAAATACTTTATACAAAAGTATTAGAAACAAGTATGTATGTACAATTATCAAGTGTTTATGTGATCTATTTTGCAATTAATAAATAACGATTATTTAACCAAAAATTTAACTGTAATGCGTATGAAACTTTTTTTAACCAAAGGTTTACTTCTTTTATCCTCAGTTCTGTTATTAAACAGCTGTAAAAAAGAGAAGCTAGTTTTTAGAGCAAAGCCACAGATTTTAGTAAGCGGTGGCGGAACACTTGCTGTAATAAATGGCATAGCAGATGCCGCAATTGTTGCAGACACTACTTTAAGATTGGTTTACACAGTTTCAGCCGAGGAAAGCATTAAATCGCTTACCCAAACAGTAAAAGGGGTTGCTAAAGATATTCCTGATGCCGTAGGTAAAAAAGTTTACACGGTTAATGTAGATGTGCCAGTTAGCTTGACCAATGCTGGAGCGGTAAAAGTAACCATGTTTGTAACAGATAACAATGGATTAATTCGTTTGGAAGAAAATTTGGTAACTGTAAGGTTGAGGGTTGCGTTAACTCCCCCTAAAAATTTAAAATTGTATTCTGATATACTCATAGGTGGGTACAATGCAGATCCACCAAGTAGGATGGATTTGGATTTAGGCAATAGAGTAAGTGGAGGAAGCGTTTCGCCAGTTACAATCCCTTTGATTGATTTGGCTTTTAATGAAGGTGTTTTTATGAACAATGATGGATCTGGTAGATGGCCAAGTGGAATGGGATCTATGTTTGCTACAACCAATATTACAGAATTACAGTTTAATAATATGTCAACTGATATTACAATACAATCTTTATCAATTTCCAAAGTGGCAAACTTAGATATTAAGCCGCTTGTAGGAAAGGTGATTTATTTTGAAACTAATTTAGGAAATAAAGGTGTGTTATTCGTGAAAAAATATGATACTGGAAAAGATGAAATAGTCTTTGATTATAAAGTTACTCAATAGTTTTTCAAATCATAGCCAATGATTTAGATTAAGATAAAATATTGGCATTTTTCATTATCAAAAAATTATTATGCAAAAATTAAAAATAAAACTATTTCTATTCTTGCTATTATTTTCTGCTACTGTATTTGCGCAGCAAAGAATAGTTACTGGTAAAATAGTAAGTGCCCAAGGAGAGATTCTTGCGGGCGCAACGATAAAGTCATCTGTTGAAACAGTAGCATCCAAAGAAAACGGTGATTTTTCCATTAAAGTAAAATCAGCAAAAGAGGTATTAACCATTTCAAGTGTGGGTTATGAAACCTTATCGGTTCCTGTTGCAGCAGATAATAACCTTAGTATTAAACTAACCAAAACTAGTGGTGAATTGGCTGGGGTAGTAGTTACTGCATTGGGTATTAAGCGGAATACGAAATCGCTTACGTATGCGGTACAAAAAGTAAAGACAACGGAGCTTTTAGAGATTAGGGATGTAGACGTAGTAAACACGCTGCATGGTAAAGTAGCAGGAGCATTAATCAGCCAAGGTTCAGGTGGATTGGGTAGTAGCATGAGTATTAATCTGCGTGGTAAGAGAGGTTTTGGAGGAAGCAGCAGTGCATTGTTTGTGGTAGATGGGGTGCCGTTGAATAATTTTAATTACAATGCGGTAGGCAGTGATTTTGGCAATGGCTTTACAGGTGCCGATGGTACTACAACATTAAATCCAGATGATATAGAGTCAATGACTATATTAAGGGGAGCATCTGCTTCTGCTTTATATGGTAGTGCGGCATCTAATGGAGTAATATTAATTACCACCAAAAAGGGCAAGGCAGGTAAAATGTCAGTTGATGTAAATTCGGGTATAACGGCACAACAGGTATGGCAATTACCCAATTTGCAGAATAAGTATGGTCAAGGCATTGGGGGTATACTAGATGTGAGTGTGGGTACTAGTTGGGGCGAAGAAATGAAGGGTCAGCCTTACAACGATCATTTGGGAGAAACCCGTTTGTACAGCCCACAGCCCAATAATGTGCGCGACTTTTACCAGACTGGTATTTTAAATAATAATTCTGTAGGTATTAATTATGGTTCAGATAAAACCCAAACTTATTTTTCTTATTCCAACCAGATAGGTACGGGAATGATAAAATTAAATGAGGTGGAGAAGCATATTTTTAATTTTAGGATATCTAATCAGGTGTCAAAAAGATTATCGGTAGATGCTAAAATTAATTTTGTTTCCCAAGTGCTGAATCGCACACCAGTTGCGGGCGAGAATAATTCGCCTATATTCAATAATTTTCAAATTCCACGGAGTATGCCAACGGATTTGGTAGAAGATTATAGAATTTTTGATGATTCAAAGGGAGTAGATGCGCCACAGTTTTGGGCATCTACTTTAAAGTCAATTTACCAGAATCCCAACTGGGCATTGAACAATATTAATAATACGCAAAAGTTCGATAATTTATCGGGTTATATAATGGCAAAATATGAAGTGGCAAAATGGTTGAGTGTACAGGGTAGGGGCAACTACCAAGCATTATTTAATGTAAATGAGAGTAGGTACAATGATGGGGTACTATTATATTCTTCTCCCGGGGGTGATTTTTCTGTGGCCAACAATAAAAATGTAAATCAGTGGTTTGATTTAATGCTCACAGGGAATAGTAGAATCAATTCTTCTTTTGCTATAGACTACCAAGGGGGTGTTATTTATAGTGAGGCTAAAGGTATTGGTACTGGTGGAAATGCAACCAGTTTGCTAATACCCAATAAATTTAGTTTGAGTTTGGGTAGGGCGCAAACCTCCTACAACAATATTTACAATACTCGAACATCTTCTGTTTTTGCACAAACCAATATAGCGTATAAGGAAAAGGTATTTTTAGATTTAAGTTTTAGAAACGATTGGAACAGTACCTTACCCAAGGGGCAGTGGAGTTATCCTTATGGTTCTGTAGGGTTGTCTACTGTTGTGAATGATTTGGTAAAACTACCCAAGGCAATATCCTTTTTAAAAGTGAGCGTATCGGCCGCTCGTGTGGGTTCAGGTACGGGGGCATATCAGTTGAACACAAACTACTATGCCAATAATTTAATTAATTTGGGAGTGGGTTATTTAACGAGAGACAATACATTGCCAGCTAAAAATTTAAAACCAGCACAAACCACCAGTTATGAAGGAACGGTTGATGTAAGACTATTTAATAATAAAATTGGATTGGAAGTTACTGCGTACAAAACCAATTCAGTAAATCAGATTATTAGTGTGAATTTACCAATAGCATCTGGGTACTCATCGGAGAGGATTAATGCGGGTAATATAGAAAATACAGGGTTGGAAATTGTGTTGAATGCAACCGATTTGATCAGCAATTCAAGAGTTAAGTGGGATGCGTCTTTCAATTTGACTATGAACCGAAATAAAGTAATATTTCTTTCAGACAATCAAAAAAGAAGTGATCCATTTATTAGAATGAGTGGGGTAGCTTTAATTGAGGGCAAACCTACGGGAGAAGTAATGGGCTATGGCTGGAAGAGAAATGCCAAAGATGAGTATTTGGTAAATGGAGCAGGTTTGCCCATTACAACTGCGGAGCCTATTTATTTGGGCAACTTGAATCCCAAAGCCATTATGGGTTTTACCAATAATTTCAGCTATAAAAAATTTAGTTTAAGGCTGCTTGTGTCTGCACGTTTTGGTGGAGTAGCGGTTGCGGGTAACGAGGCAAATCTTTCCTTTAGTGGTATTACTGCTGTAACGGAGCAAAATAGAGATGGGAATTGGATATTAGATGCGGTTACAGAATCAGGAGCTAAGAATACGCAAAAGATAAATGCGGAAAAGTTCTGGACTACAGTATCTGGCCAGCGGTATGGAACAGGTGAGTTTTTTGCTTATGATGCCACCAATATAAGGGTGAGAGAAATTGCGTTGGGATATAATTTCAAATTAAATTCAGCCACCATTAAGTCGCTGCGTTTATCAGCATTTGCCAACAATTTGTTTTGGATCTACCGAGGAAGTTCATTAATGAATATACCTGGCTTGGGTAAAAGAAAACTCCCATATGACCCAGATATGAGCCTTGGCGGCAGCATTAATGGATCAGATTATGGCGTATTCCCATCAGCTCGCCAGTATGGTATTAACTTACAAATGTCATTCTAAAACCAAGTTCTAAAACAATAAATATATTACCATGAAAAAGTTAATGATTTTAATACTTGGTGCTGCTTGTTTGGGTTCTTGCACTAAAAAATTTGAAGAGATAAATGTAAATCCCATTGGTATTGCTAAATTAACAGCTGCTGAAATGCCATTACGTTTTACAAGGGGTCAAATGTCTGCTGTATTAAATAGCGACGATTATCAAGTAGGTCAAAGTTTATATGCGGATCAATTTGCTCAATATTGGTCTAATTCCACTACTTATTTTAGAACGGATCGTTTTTTTGTAAATAGTGGATGGTTGGATCAGTTTTTTGTTGGACGTTTCTCCAATGCGATGACACCTTTAAGTGATGTTCTTAATAATACCGATATGGAATCTCCTGAGTATGCATTAGCGAGTATTATGTGGGTATATATGTTTCACAATATAACGGATTGCTGGGGACCTATTCCGTATTTTGGCGCTGGAAAGGGAGGTAATTCGGTTGCTTATGATTCTCAGGAAAAGATTTACGATGATTTTTTTAAAAGATTAAGGGCTGCTAATGATGTTTTGGCAAAAAACGCAGCAGCCAAACCATTTGGGAAAAATGATTTGATTTATGGCGGTGATGTAGCTAAGTGGAAAAAGTTTTCTAATTCCTTGTGGCTTAGGTTGGCTATGAGAATTTCTGATGTAAATCCTGGCAAAGCAAAAGCTGAAGCCGAAGCAGCAGTTGCCGCTGGTGTGTTTGTGCAAAGCCCCGATGATGATGCATTAATCAAACGCACATTTGAAGATTACGATTTTAGAAATCATCTTTCAACTATGAGCCAATGGGGAGAGTTTACCATGAGTGCCGCTATGGAATCTTATTTAAAAGGCTATAAAGACCCCAGAATGTTTGAGTGGTTTTCCCCCAGCAAAGCAACTAGAAATAGTATAGTGAAAGAATACCATGGCACTAGAAATGGATTAAAAGCAGCAGATTTTGCCAGCAATATCAATAAGATAGATAATAACTCTATTGGTGGGTTTAGGTGGAATGCACAGTTTAATCCGAATGCATTTGGAACGGCTCAGAATGTGATGTGCACGGCTGAAGCATATTTTTTAAGAGCTGAAGGTGCATTAAAAGGATGGGATATGCAGGGCAATGCAAAAAACCTGTATGATCAGGGCATCACCAACTCTTTTTTACAGTGGGGAATTTTGGAAAACCCCAGTGCTTATATTAATGGTACAAGTTTGCCCGTAGCACCACAGGATTTTTTAAATTCACCAGCGGTGAACAATATACCGGTTAAATTTTCTGGCGATGTTCAAGTACAAATGGAGCAGGTATTAACGCAGAAGTGGCTCTCTACCTTCCCTGATGGTTTTGTAGGCTGGTCTGATCTAAGAAGAACAGGTTTTCCTAAACTGTATCCAGTACCTAATTCAGAGAGTAATTTTATACCAGCAGGTTCTTTTAGTAAAGATTTTAAACGTTATCCTTTTGTGAATTATGAGTACAATAATAACAAAGCAGGATTAGCCATTGGTCTGCAATTATTAGGTGGACCTGACAATGAGTCCACCAAAGTTTGGTGGGATAAGCAATAATCACTTAACAAAAAATTATTTTTTAATACAGGCATTCTATCTTAAAATAAGAATGCCTGTATTGGTTTCATACTTCATTTTGAAAACCTTGGTATGAATATTTATTGTAAAGTTTAAATTTTTGAAATTGTTATTTTTTTGGAAGACACAGAAAATAAGTTTTCTGCTCCATATTCTAAAGCATAATTAATGGGAGTTTGGTAGGAGAGTTGGGGCCTTTACAAGTTCAGGTATACAAGGTAATTAATTAAGTAATGAGGTTATATTTTTTAATAATTGGTAAATTATTTTCAAACTAAAATTTTTACAATGAAGCGGTTAAAATTATTCGTAATGTTTGTTTTATTAACAATCAGCAGTATTTTTTCTCAGACTGTATTTCAAAAATCTATTAATGGCACTATTTTGAAGGATGGTCAGCCTTTTTTTATTAATGGGATTTACCATGTTTCTTGGTACAGTACACAAGCTCAAAAAGTAGCTGATATGCAAGTTATCGGCAATGCTGGTTTCAATTGTGTACATGCGAGTTATGATGATGTGGCAAGTACCACAGCTATGTTAAATGAAGCACAGAGTAAAGGAGTATATGTTATTTTGGAAGGTGCTATTTATGGTACTCCTAAACAGGTAGATGTGAGTAAAATTAATGCGTTAAAAGGTCATCCAGCTTTGTTGGGATGGAATTTAGGTGATGATGTTCATGATAACACGACAACTACTCAACTTTCAGCTTTTCATACTCAAATTAAACAATTAGATCCTAACCACATTACAGTTTTCACGGTATATAATAAAAGCTTGTGGAATAGTTATTTTGGTATAGGCGATTATATCATGCCATACTCATATCCAATTGGAGCAGGAGATCCAATGGGATGGGTAGATCATCAATTAACTGCTTCTCGCCAACAAGCCATTTTAACTGGTTCGAGTATTATAGCTATTCCACAGGCATATTCTTGGAATGGGAATCAATCAGGCGCACCAACTGCGGTTCAATACAGAAATATGGTGTACCAAAATTTGATCAATAATGTTAAGGGTATTTTGCCTTATACATTTACTGAAAGTGGTCAAACAAGTAATTATTTACCATCATGGACGAGTCTTTGGAACGAGGTTAAGAGCATGAATCAAGAGGTAAATGTCTTGAAGAATATTTATTTAAATGGAGCCTATACAAGAGCTAATACGGGTTATGCGGAAGGGTCGTCAGAAAACGTCCATGCGGCCTATTGGGTACTGAATAATGAGACATATATTGTTGTAGTCAATGTGAATGAAACTGGAGGTAATATAAGTGCCAGTATAAGTTTGCCACAAGCTTCGGGTACGTTAACAAGTGTATTTGCTGGCAAACCTTCTGGGATGACATTTAATAATACAACAAAATTACTCACAGGGTCTGTTAGTCCCCGAGATGTACATGTTTATAAAATAGCTGCGGGTGCCGGCAGTAGTGATGTAATATTGGAGAAGTGGACGGGTATTGGTTCAGCAACTACTATATCAAGTATACCATTGAGTACTACGCCTAATAGTACGAGCACCTTAACCAGTTTAGAGATACCCAGTAATACAGGGGAACAGTATGGGGTAAGGATAAGGGGGTATATTATTCCAACTACTACAGGGTCATATACTTTTTATGCTGCGGGTGATGACAATACAGAGTTTTATTTAAGCAGTAATGACCAGTCTGCTAATTTAGGAACACGAATAGCATATCATACGGACTGGACCAATCCTCGCCAGTGGAATAAGTTTCCTAGCACCCAAACATCAGCACCACGAAGTTTAAATGCGGGTGAGAAATACTATTTTGAAGCTTTGATGAAAGAAGGAGGAGGCAATGATAATTTGGCTATTGGATGGACAGGTCCAGGCATTAATACCATCACAGTAATAGGTGCAGCTAATTTAGATAGGTTTGTACCATCAGGTGGTGGTGGTGGTGGAAACTTTCCAATTATTACTGCGAGAGGAGAGAACCAACCGAACGAGGGAAAAGAAAAAGCCTTTGACCTGAATAATAATAGTAAATGGTTAGATTTTAATTCCACAAGTTTCTTACAAATACAGTATGCTTCTCCCATTGTTTACAATCAATACACGATTGTATCGGGTAATGATGCGCCAGAGCGAGATCCTAAAAATTGGTCAATACAGGGTTCTAATAATGGAACTAATTGGGTAACCCTTAGTACGCAAACCAATCAAATATGGACTTCCCGTAATCAAGCGAGAACTTTTACATTCAGCAATACAACGGCATATTCGTACTATAAATTAGATATTAGTGCCAATGTTAGTGGAACCATTTTGCAATTATCAGAACTCACTTATGGCACAAATAATAGTACACCACCCAGTACTCAATCGGGTACTGCGTTTCGTTGGTTTGGGAATACGAGTTCAACCTCAGATGCGAATAAAACAGCAGACCCATTGTTGAATGATAATTCAATATCTACTACTGTTTGGTTAAAAGGAGGTGCGGTTTATTCAGGTGATATAGCCAATGCTTATGAAGCAGCAGGGTTAATATTCAGCACGGCAAAGGATATTAGCAGCTTTGAGTTTGTAAATGGTGCTTATGGAGGTGGTAGTGCAGATGGAGCATTTGGTAGTGAGCTAAAAATACAAACCACAACTAATGGTACAACCTGGACGGATGCAAGCGGATGGTCAGTATCTCCAGCATATAGCTATGGTAATGCAAGCATAGGCGATGCAACATTTGTATTTACCGGTTCTGCAAATAGTATATTAGGTATAAGGGTTACGGGAAAAGTAAGAGCTTGT
Source organism: Chitinophagales bacterium (assembly GCA_013297995.1). Lineage (GTDB taxonomy): Bacteria > Bacteroidota > Bacteroidia > Chitinophagales > Chitinophagaceae > Sediminibacterium. The sequence goes on from JAAFJB010000014.1 coordinate 12,871, forward strand.
ACGAGTGGTTGTAGTTTTGAAGCCAGTACTAAAGAGCTCAAAGCTACTGGTACAAATACTTCGGGCAATAGCATGATATCTGCACCTACTGCGGCCAGTATTAATACCCCAGAAACAGGTAGTGAGGAAGTATTGGTATATCCCAATCCTACCAGATCAAACTTTACCATTAATAATTTAAAGAATAGAGATGTGGTGAATATTGTTTCTGTAGATGGTAAGCTGGTGTTTCAGCGCATGGCTACTGGTAAAACATTAGCAGTAGATGGGAATGGTTGGGGTAAAGGAATCTATATCATTAATATTAAAAGCAACCATAAAACCATCACCAAGAAATTGGTTGTGGAGTAAGTTTATAATTAGCATCATTGAAGCTGGTTTGAATATATCATACCAGCTTCAATGATGCTTGCCAGTTTGACACTGCTTTATTTTGTTTAAAAATCATACAAACACTTTTTTATGAAAATTATATCTAAACTATTAGTGAGTGTAATGGTGTTATCTTGCAGTTGTAAAAAGAGTACACCATCAGCACCTACGCCTGTTGTAGATACGATGGTAGCAACACGACAGCCTAATTTGGCAATGCCTGCAACTCCTGGTTCATTTACGCTTAGGGCAGATGGCACTATATTATTAAATGGCCAGCCTCATTTTCCATTAGGATTTTATGGGGAGGGTTTTGATGGAGCTAATGCATTGGAAGAAAACAAAAACTTGATAACGAAGTTAAGTGAGGCAGGATTTAATATTACTTATACGGAGTTTCAAGTTTTAGGGGCACAAACCAATCAGTTTTTAGATCATTGTGCTACTAAAGGCGTGTATAATATTATGAATTTTTATCAGCAGGGCGTATCTTTTGATCCGCAGATTTCTAACTTTATCAATCAGTATAAGTCTAAACCCAGCATTATGATGTGGGGTGTTGCCGATGATGCCAATACGTTTGAAGCTACTGATATTAGGCGTAAACATAATTTAGTAAAAACATTGGATAGTAGACTTACCTATCAGTCTTTTTATGATGGAGGTTCTAAATTAGATGCCACAGTAGGAGATGTGGACGTATCTGCTATGCAATCTTATCCAATTTTTACTAATGGAGATATAGATAGAGATTGGGCTCTTTTTCGTGAAATTGTAAGCAAATGTCGTTTTAAAGGAAAAGCGTCAATAGCAAACTTGCAAATTTATAGATGGCCTCAACAAATAAATTACAGATGGCCCACAGCACAAGAATGTGATGTACAATCTTACTTAGCGCTGGCAGCAGGATTTAAGGGTATTATTTATTATACATTCAAGGATTATAGATCGGTCCCAAACTCTACTATTGATATTACACAGCCCGCATTATGGAAAAAAGTTAAGCAAATTGCAGGGGAGTTAAATGGTGATTTTTTAGGGGCAATTTTAAATGGTGTGCATACGAATGCAAAACAGGGTGAAGGGATTTATTATGGTAAGTGGGTTTATAATAATGTTGAGTTTATTGTAGCCATTAATGCAAGAAATTCTTCAAATTCCATATTCATACCAGTTAGTGGGAACAAAGTTGATAATCTGTATGATTATCGTAAATCTACACTATCTATAATTAATGGGAGTTTGGTAGGAGAGTTGGGGCCTTTACAAGTTCAGGTATACAAGGTAATTAATTAAGTAATGAGGTTATATTTTTTAATAATTGGTAAATTATTTTCAAACTAAAATTTTTACAATGAAGCGGTTAAAATTATTCGTAATGTTTGTTTTATTAACAATCAGCAGTATTTTTTCTCAGACTGTATTTCAAAAATCTATTAATGGCACTATTTTGAAGGATGGTCAGCCTTTTTTTATTAATGGGATTTACCATGTTTCTTGGTACAGTACACAAGCTCAAAAAGTAGCTGATATGCAAGTTATCGGCAATGCTGGTTTCAATTGTGTACATGCGAGTTATGATGATGTGGCAAGTACCACAGCTATGTTAAATGAAGCACAGAGTAAAGGAGTATATGTTATTTTGGAAGGTGCTATTTATGGTACTCCTAAACAGGTAGATGTGAGTAAAATTAATGCGTTAAAAGGTCATCCAGCTTTGTTGGGATGGAATTTAGGTGATGATGTTCATGATAACACGACAACTACTCAACTTTCAGCTTTTCATACTCAAATTAAACAATTAGATCCTAACCACATTACAGTTTTCACGGTATATAATAAAAGCTTGTGGAATAGTTATTTTGGTATAGGCGATTATATCATGCCATACTCATATCCAATTGGAGCAGGAGATCCAATGGGATGGGTAGATCATCAATTAACTGCTTCTCGCCAACAAGCCATTTTAACTGGTTCGAGTATTATAGCTATTCCACAGGCATATTCTTGGAATGGGAATCAATCAGGCGCACCAACTGCGGTTCAATACAGAAATATGGTGTACCAAAATTTGATCAATAATGTTAAGGGTATTTTGCCTTATACATTTACTGAAAGTGGTCAAACAAGTAATTATTTACCATCATGGACGAGTCTTTGGAACGAGGTTAAGAGCATGAATCAAGAGGTAAATGTCTTGAAGAATATTTATTTAAATGGAGCCTATACAAGAGCTAATACGGGTTATGCGGAAGGGTCGTCAGAAAACGTCCATGCGGCCTATTGGGTACTGAATAATGAGACATATATTGTTGTAGTCAATGTGAATGAAACTGGAGGTAATATAAGTGCCAGTATAAGTTTGCCACAAGCTTCGGGTACGTTAACAAGTGTATTTGCTGGCAAACCTTCTGGGATGACATTTAATAATACAACAAAATTACTCACAGGGTCTGTTAGTCCCCGAGATGTACATGTTTATAAAATAGCTGCGGGTGCCGGAGGGGGGGGTAATACACCAATTATAACAGCAAGAGGGGAAAATGTATCGCAGGGCGAAACAAAAGAAAAAGCATACAATCAAATATTAACCGATAAATGGACAGATTCTAGGAAAACAACTTGGATACAATTCCAATTCCCTTCTGCGATAGTCTTTAATGCGTACACATTAACCTCTGCACCAAATTTGCCATCAAGAGACCCAAAGAGTTGGAATTTGCAAGGTTCTAATAATGGAATTAATTGGACAACTTTGAACAGTCAAGCTAACCAGTCCTTTTCCAATAGAGGGTTAAGCCGATCTTTTTCATTTACCAATAACCTTGCTTATACTTATTATAAATTAAATATTACTGCTAATAATGGTGATAATGGGTTTACTCAATTAGCTGAAATTTCATTTTCTCCATTACCGCAGGCAAGAGTGTCAAATGAGTCAACTTCCTTATTGGGTTTAAGTAGTAATGAGGTTTCTAAAACAATAAACATTTACCCCAACCCTGCTAGGAACCAATTTACACTCAATCGATTGAAGGAAGGATCAGAGATTGTTATATATAGTTTGGATGGAAAGATTCAATATAGAACAAGAGCGATAGGAACTTCACAAACAATTGGTATTGTTAGTTGGCCAAATGGAGTTTATTTGGTTCAAATAGCAGAAGGTAAAAAAGTATATACCAGCAAATTAGTGGTTGAATAATTTTTTATTAAAGGTTGTTCTGTACCCTTGTATGTGTACTGAACAACCTTTTTAATTTATTGGGTATGGGGTATTTGGTTCCAAAATAAATAATATTCAACAAAAATATAAACAACTTCAATGAAAAATGCCTCGCCAAAAATTAGACTTTGTTTGTTTATCTTATTTCTCTGCTTCTCAAATTTGTATGCCCAAGAAGATTGCAGACCTAAAAAGCTGATTGTTTTTCAGGGCTACCGCTACTACGATTGGGCGCCTACGGTTGCTAAAAACAGTACCGCCATGCAAAGTCAGCACCCTTATATTAAGGGGATTGTATTTCATTTGGGTAAGGAAATGGCAAAGCCACTTATTTTATTTGATAAAGTAAAATGGGATAAAAAAGAGTTGTTTTTTGCTGACTTAAAAACCATCCAAAAAAATACCACTTCTTTTAAAGATAATTTTTTGTTGGTGTGGGCACATTCTACCCAAACAGGCTTCGATTTTTTTGATGACACAGCATGGGCTGTAATTTGTAGCAATGCTGAACTGCTGGGTGAGGCGGTTAAAACATCAGGCTCCAGAGGTATCATGTTCGACCCAGAATATTATGCCGAAACTGTTTCTTACAACCCGTGGTGGTACGGTAAAAAAAATCAGTTTGAACCACCGTATATAAAAAGGGGACAATCTTTTGAAACCGTAAAACAAAAAGCCACCCAGCGTGGGTATGAATTTGTTAAAGCCCTGCAAAAAAAATGCCCTAGCCTAAAAATCATGACTACCTTTTTGTATTCCTACGTTTGGGCTTATTGTTACGGGAATATTGATAGCCTGCCCCAATCTAATTATGCACTATTGGGTGCATTTGCTGATGGTATGCTAAAGGGATTAAACGCTACAAGTAGTTTGATTGATGGAAACGAAACTTCTTACTATATTAATGAAACTCGAAAGTATACTGATGCAATTGATGAGAACAGTTATGCTTTTGCCAAGTATACCGCACCCCTTAAAATTGCCGATGCCGCTGTACTACCAATATGGCAAAAAAAAGGGGGAGTTGCATTTGCACCTTATTTAGAACTTTGTTACAATAGGTATTCAGAAAAGAAATGGAGTACACCCACCTACCAAAGCAATTGGCTAAAACACAATGTTTACCATTCGCTATTACATAATGATGAACACGTTTGGATGTATGTAGAGAGTTTTAATTTTTGGACTGGTGATAAGCAACCAGCCGAATCGAGTATTTATAATGATATAATTATTTCTGATAGCCTCTATCAATCAAAAAAACCATTGGGTTTTGATATGTTTAAACCCACCAAATTCTTGAAGCATAATTTTGATACAGCCAGTTTATTTATTAATCAAACTGCGGCTGTTACCTTTAAATTAGAGCCCAAGGATAACAATCAATTGTCCGTTCAAATTTTATTGGAAGATAAAGCCAGTGCAACAAAAGAAGTTGCAGAAGTGCAGTATTTTGTGAACAGCGAAATGGTGGTCAGTTCATCAACATATCCTTACGAAAAAACGTTGCAGCTTAAAACTACCTGCAATGAAATTTTTGCGCGTATTTATTATACCAATGGAACTTATTTTACCAGTCAATCTAAATTATATACCACCAATCAATAACGATTATCATGATGATGAAACACAAAACAATTGCTCTTTTTATTTTAGTCTCTTCTATCTGCACTTCAAAAGTATTTAGTCAAAACAATCCCATGATGGGATGGATGAGTTGGAACCTGCACGGACTAGCTATTAATGAAGCCAAAATAATGGGTGCTGCCGATGCATTGGTAGCCAGTGGGCTTGCCAAAAGTGGCTTCAACTATATTTGTATTGATGATGGTTGGCAGGGTGGCAGAGACAATAAAAATAATATGATACCCGATCCTAAAAAGTTTCCAAGAGGCATAAAGTTTTTGTCGGATTATATTCATGCCAAAGGATTAAAAATTGGTATCTATTCTGATGCAGCTGAGCTTACCTGCGGTAAACTCACAGCCAGCTTTGGCTTCGAAAACCAAGATGCCAAAACATTTGCAGCCTGGGACATTGATTTTTTAAAATACGATTATTGCAATGCACCTACCGATAAATTTACAGCCATGCAGCGCTACACCACCATGGCTACAGCGCTGCAAAATTGCGGTAGGGAAATAAAATTTGGCATTTGTGAGTGGGGACAAAGAGAACCATGGACCTGGGCAGCATCTGTAGGCGGAACGCACTGGAGAACTACATGGGATGTAAGAGATTTATGGCAGTCTACCGAGTACAACGACTCAAACAACGGCATTTACAATATTTACAAAACAAGCCTACCGTATACCAAATTTGTAGAACCAGGTAAATACAACGATTTAGATATGTTGGTAGTGGGATTGTATGGAAAGGGTGGCGAGTCGTCTATCAGCTCTGCCTCTAAAAAAGGGTGCAGCAATGCCGAGTATCAATCGCAAATGAGTTTATGGAGTTTGCTCTGCTCTCCATTAATGATTTCTTGTGATGTAACGGCATTGGATGAAGCATCTGTAAAAATTTTAAACAATGCCGACATCATTAAAATTAACCAAGACCCCTTGTACACCCCCGCAGCACTAAAATTGAGCGATACTTCAATAGATGTTTTGCTAAAGCCATTGGCCGATGGTTCTTATGCCATTGGAATTTTAAATAAAAGCAATAGCAGCAATCTGTTTAAATTTAATTTTTCAGCTTTGGGCTTAACGGGTAAATATACCATTAAAAATGTGTGGACAGGTAAAACAGATTTGAAAGCAAAAGACGGTTGGACAGGATCAATAGAAAGCCATGAAACGGTGGTATTGGTGGTGAGTTAAGCCCCTTATTTGGGATGGCAAAAGAATGGCACTATTAAATTTGGTAAATATTGGGGGTGATTGGGCTGTTTTTTAAGGTATCGGGTAAAATAAGAGCCATTTAATGTATGCTTCTGCCCCTGAAATAGTGAAAATACCGAATAAGAATTTGTAGTTTTATAAAATGAAAGCAAGATATTTAAACCCATTCACCGATTTTGGTTTTAAAAAAATATTTGGAGAAGAAGCCAGTAAGCCGCTATTACTAGACTTTTTAAATGCCATTTTGCCCGATAACGACCAAATAGTTAGCTTGACATTCAAAAATAACGAACAACTTGGCCAAACCGACCTCGACCGTAAAGCAATTTATGACATCTATTGTGAGAATGAAAAAGGTGAAAAATTTATCGTAGAATTACAAAAAGCAAAACAGAACTATTTTAAAGAAAGAACCATTTATTATTCCACTTTTCCAATAAGAGAACAAGCTGAAAGAGGCGAGTGGAATTACAACCTAAAAGCCGTTTACTGCATAGGGGTTTTAGACTTTACATTTGATGACTACGAAACTGAACCAGAAAAAAGTGAAGTGGTACATACCATAAAATTAAAAAATCAACATGGAAAAACATTTTATGATAAATTAACTTTCATTTATCTTGAAATGCCGAATTTTAAAAAAACAGAAACCCAATTGGTAACTCGGCTAGACAAATGGCTTTACTTTATCAAATACTTAGAAGACTTTCAAAGCATACCAACTATAATTGCAGACAATGTTTTTAATCAAGCATTTGAAAAAGCCGAATTGGCAAAATTTGCACATGGAGAATTAGAAAAATATGAATATAGTTTAAAAATATTTAGAGATAATAAAGCGGTTTATGATTATGCAATAGAAACAGCTTATGATGACGGTATACAAAAAGGGTTACTGGATGGTACATTAAAAGGTAAACTAGAAGGCAAGCTAGAAGGCAAGCTAGAAGGCAAGCTAGAAGGAATTTTATTAGTTGCAAAAAAATTAAAAGAAAAGGGGATGGACATTGCTTTTATAATTGAAGCAACAGGATTAACAAAAGAAAGAATAGAACTGCTATAAAGAAGCACTGGACAATTTTATAATCCGTACATTACCGTACTTGTCTACAATATTTGCCTTAGCGCATTTAGCATAACCCCGCCGCAAAAAAGAGAGTCTCAAATATTATTCGCATATAAGTACTAGCAATTAGTAGGTAGGTACAAGAATAGGCTAATTGTTGTGTTTAGTTTAGCAATGAGATTTAGGTTTGTCCAAATTCTCAGCCAAATTGCCAACGAACCTAACCTGCTTTATGAAATATTATGCTGTCCCCTTATTGTTTTTAACCTGCTTTATTGCTAAAGCCCAAATATCTACCACCACAAAAAATGATGCGGTAAGATTTTTTATAAAGAACAATTGGAAGAGTACCGAACGCTTTGTGCCTAAAGACAGTGCAGATATTATTGGCTTGCCTTTCCCCTATACTGTGCCCAGTATTGCAGACAGGTTTAACGAAATCTATTATTGGGATACCTATTACACCAATGTAGGACTAATATTGGATGGTCAACTTAAACAAGCCATAAATAATACCAATAATATTATTTACCTAGTTAACAGGTTTGGTTATATGCCCAATGGCAACCGTACTTATTACCTCAACAACACACAACCCCCTCATTTAAGCATGATGGTTAAGGAGGTGTATGAAAAAACAAATGATAAGGTTTGGTTAAAAAAGGCGGTAGCTGCTTTAAATAAGGAGTACAATTTTTGGATGACAAAAAGGGTACACCCTAACGGACTAAATTTCTACAATACTTTTTACAACGACAGCAATAAATTAGACTGCTACAAAAATATACACTTACGGTTGGGTAAAAATTTTACTTATTCCCCCTCAACTACTCAACAAGAAAAACTTAAAATTGGTACTCATTTCTGCACAGAATATGAATGCGGATGGGATTTAAACCCCCGTTTTTTAAACCGAGCCAGTGATTTTAATGCACTTGATTTAAACTGTTTTCTCCATATGTACGAAATGAATTTTTATTTCTTTTACAAACAGTTGGGGTTAAAAAATTCTGAACAATGGCTTGTCAAAGCAAATAAGCGTAAGCTACTGCTAAATAAATATTGCTACAATACACAAGATGGATTTTTTTACGATTATGACTTTGTGAATAAAATGCAATCTCCCGTATTGTCTGCTGCTATTTTTAATGTTTTGTGGAGCAAATTGGCAACTGCTAAACAAGCAATTGGCATTAAAAACAGTTTGCAAAAATTAGAAGTTGCTTATGGTATTGTGGCTTGTGCCCAGGGCTTTAGTAATTATAATTACCAGTGGGATTATCCTAATGGCTGGGCCAATTTACATTATATTGCCATAAAAGGATTAGCCAATTATGGCTTTATAGCCGATGCAAAACGCATTGCACAAAAATACAGGGATAACGTAAAAAATAATTTTATAGCCACTGGTAATCTATGGGAAAAGTACAATGTTGTTACGGGTAATATGGATGTGAAAGAGGAGTATAAAATGCCTACTCTTATGGGCTGGACGGCTGGTATATATGTTTTTGCAGATGATTTTCTAAACCCAATAAACCAATAATTTTCCAATGAAAAAAAGCAATCCATTCTTTTTTATTTTTAGCATCGGCTTACTTAACGCTCACTTATTATTGGCGCAGCAAACTGCAACATATAAAAAATTAATTCATTTAGGCTGGGAGCTTACCACTCCTCAAATAGTTAAAGCCAATTACAAAAATATGGAAGCTACGGCTCCATTTGATGGCATTACTTTTATTTTGCGGGACACACTAAACGACAAAACGGTTATTACAGAGGGTAGTGTTTTCAATAATATATTGCTACAAAGATCAAGCCTACAAAAATCTATAGCCGACATTAAAAGTTGTGCGTTTACCCAGTTTAAAAATAATTTTATACGGGTGAATACGGTGCCAGGTAATTTAAAATGGACAGACGATGCAGCTTGGGCTGTGGTAGCAAAAAATATGGGTACCATGGCTTGGTTTGCCAAACAAGCTGGCTTGGTAGGTATCTGTTACGATCCAGAAAGCTATGGTGGCAATCAGTTTATGTGGAATGAAAAATTGGGGATGCCTTTTGCCGATACAAAAGTATTGGCTAAGCAGCGGGGCAAGCAAATAATGACTGAAATTGGAAAGGAATATCCCGACCTTGTTTTTTGGGGATTGTTTCTACTAAGTTTTCAGAGGGCTACTATCAACAGCATGGATATTGAAATGGCCATGATGAACGATAAGTACGGATTATACCCTGCTTTTATTGATGGCTTATTAGAAGCCTTGCCTCCTACAGCTAAAATGGTAGAAGGCAATGAAGATGCTTACTACAGCCGAAACAGAGAAAATCTATTGTCTATTTACAACGATAGTAAAGTAGGTCTTCCTGCGTTGTTGAGTGTAGCAAACAAAGTTAAATACCAAGCGCAAGTAAGCATAGGTTTGGGGTTATACACGGATATGTACACCAATAAATTTGGAAGCCGCTATTATTTTTCGCCTACTGCAAATAGCACAAGACTAGAACGCTTTAGAGATCGGATACAGGAAGCCATGGAAATTACTGATGAGTACGTATGGTTATACAACGAAGATTATAAATGGTGGGATATACCTTTTGCAGAAGAACGGTTCGACAGTCATTTCCCCGACCCATTAATTAACAACAAAATGCCAGGAATTTTAGAAAGCAGCCTTTACGCAAAAAATCCATTGGCGTTTATTAAAAATAAAATGTTGCAGCAAGATTATGCTGCCTTTAATGTAGTTACAAACCCAGGCTTCGAGAAAACGGTAACACCAGCTACCGAAGTATTAGATTGGACCAACAAAGATTGCCCTACTGGTTACTTACAATGGAGGCCAGAAAATTCAAAATATGCCATCACCACCAGCAAGAATGCAGGGGTAAACAACAGTGCTTGTGCAATAATAGTGGGCGACCATAATATTTTAATACAGCAGGTAGCGGTAAAGCCTGGCGAAAAGTACATCGTTTCTGTTGATGGAAAAAAAACGGGTGGGCGAATGATATTAGCAACCCGTTTTATGGATGAAGGACTTACTCATTTTTCTGATTGGAATATGAATAGAAATTTTTCATTCACTCACAACGCCAATAACCAATGGAATAAAGCAATAGGACTGATAACCGTACCCGAAAATATTTATTCACTTCAATTGCTTCTGGAAGTGAGTGCGGATAGTAAGGAGGATACTTTTTATTTTGATAATTTATTTGTAGTACACGAGCATCATTTTTTTAATAAAAAATAAACCCATGAATCAGGAATCAAATAAGTTTGTATATGGAATATTAATCTGCTCAAATTTTCCTTTCTTATTTTATTAATTTCAATTTACGAATACTAAAAATAACCATGATCTATTCTAAACAAATAACCCAAACAGTTTCTAAGTAAAAAATATTTTTAAGTAACCATAAATTCTAAACCATGCGAAGTAAGTTTTATCTGTTTACCCTGCACCTGTTTCTTGGTATTGTGGTAAGTAATGCGCAAACCAATCCGTTACAAGTAGGCATTGGCATTGTGGATATATCGGGTGATAGTGCCGTAATACTAGATCCGCTGCATGTGAAGGCGGTGGTGCTGCAGCAAGGTAAACAGTTGATTGCTTTGGTAGAATGTGATATGATTCAAATTGAAAGTGAATGGACACAACCCGCTAGAAAGGAGGCAGCTAAAAAAACAGGTATTCCTTACCAAAATATTTGTGTTTCAGCAACGCATACCCATATGTATTCACCCCATAAAAACCTGAAAGCGGCGGTGGTAGAAGCTATTGTAAAGGCAAAGGAAAACCTAAAACCAGTAAGCCTTAAGTCTGCACTAGGCAACCAGTTTAATGTGTCATTTAACAGGCGTTATTATATGAAAGATGGATCGGTGGTATTTAATCCGATGTTTTTAAATCCTGAAATTGTTCGTCCCGCTGGGCCCATTGACCCTGAAATTGGAATTGTTTTATTTAGTGATTTGATTACCCAGAAACCTGTTTCTAGTTTAATTAATTTCCCCTTGCATTTAGATATTGTAAAAGAGTATGGAGCTGTTTACCAGCAGTCGGGTGCTGGCTCTAGGAATTCGGTGAGTGCCGACTTCCCCTACTGGATAGAAACCGCTTTTAGAAAAGAGTTAGGGGCAGATTTTCATTCCGTATTTTTAACTGGCTGTTGTGGCAATATCAATCATTGGGATTTCTCAAAACCTGGGCCACAGAGTGGTTGGAATACCAAATCAAAACAAGTGGGTGATTCTTTGTATGCATCTATCAAAAGAGCCCTGCCAAATGCAACAGAAGAAAACCCTTCACTATCCGTTCTAACCCAAATAATTAATATACCACTGCAAGATTTTACCGCCGAAGACCTAACCTGGGCTAAGGGTATGAAATCAGAAGCATTGTCTAAAAAAAGCGAAGAACCCAGCGAGCGGGAACAGTTTTTAAACAATGTAAAAAGAAGAAGAATACTTTGGTTAGCGGCTCAAAAAGAAAAAGGTATTGTAAGCTTGCCTATTGATGTGCAGGTGTTTAGATTGAGCAATGAAACCGCTATTGTAACTTTACCTGGCGAAATGTTTGTTGAGTATGCATTAACTATCAAGAACTTCTCGCCTTTTAAAAATACCATTATAGTTGAAATGTCAAATAATGAAGTGGCTTATGTACCCAATAAAAAAGCATTTGCACAGGGTGGTTATGAAGTAGAGAATTCGCGGTTAGCACCTGGTGGTGGAGAAACGCTGGCCGAAGCTGCTATTGCCATGTTAAAAAAACTGAAGGATAAGTGATTTCAATATTGTATTATATAGTATGATTAATTCAATTTTTCTTCTCATTGCTTTTGTATTTATACAGCTATCAATACATGCCCAAAATATTTTGTTGCCCCAGCCCCAGCAAATAGTTTATGGTAAACAACGAGTAAACCTAAAAAGGCTTACCATTAATTCGCAGGCTGCATTTAGTGCCGAAGATAAGTTTGCAATAGCTTTCCTCTCCAATGCCATTAAAACTAAAACAGGCATTGATATAAACCATGGGGCTGATAGCAATACATGTTCTCTTTTTATGGAGCACACCGATAGTCTTTCTGCATTACCTGGTTTAAATGAAAAAGTAGGTCCTGATAGCCGTGAATCGTATCAAATTTCTATTCAACCGCGATCGGTAAAAATTACAGCACCCTCTGCGGCTGGTATATTTTATGGAGTACAAACCCTAATTCAATTAATTGAAGGAGAAAACGAAAATGCATATTGGCCAGAAGTTCACATTATTGATTGGCCTGCATTGGCATATCGTGGATTTATGGTAGATATGAGCCACTGTCAACTACCCAATATTTCAGAAATAAAAAATCAAATTGATTTTTTAGCCAAATGGAAAGTCAATCAATATTATTTTTATTCAGAAACCAGTATTGAGTTAGATGGATTCCCACTTTTAATGGGGGATGCAAAATACAGTAAGGCGCAAGTAAAAGAAATAGTAGCTTATGCCAAGCAACGCTGTATGGATGTGGTGCCCATTGTTGAATTGTATGGGCATTTACACGATTTATTTAGACTAGAAAAATACGCACACCTAGCGGCCATACCCCATGGCGGCGAGTTTAAATATGCTGAGCCACAAAGCAAGCAGATATTAGCAGATTGGGTTGGCCAACTTGCACCCTTATTTCCCAGTCCATTTTTTCACATTGGGTTTGATGAAACTTGGTTATTAGAAGGCAGTGCCAAAAAATTAAAACAAAAGCCCGCAGCTATTTATATGAATATGCTTCAGCAAACCGATAGCCTTATCAAATCACATGGAAAACAGACCATTTTATGGGCCGATATGTTGCAGAAATATCCTCAAATAGTGCCATTGATGAAAAAAAATATTATTGCCATGCCTTGGCATTATTTTCCGATGCAGCCCAATGAATACAAACAAGCATTTGAACCATTTGCCAAAGCTGGAATTAAAACAATAGCCCAAACAGCGGTATTAAATTGGAACTGGCTGGTGCCCATGTACAACACTTCGTTTAAAAACACCGATGTATTGCTGAGTGAGGGTAGAAAATACGGTATGGCTGGTTTTGTTAATTCGGCATGGACAGATGATACTCAAGTACTGCTCCGTTTGGCTCGCCCTGATATGGCATATACCGCTGCTGCAACTTGGCAAAACAAACCTATTCACCAGCAAGATTTTTTTAAAAATTATGCGGCTCTTTTATATCCTGCAGCCATTGCGGAAAAACTTGAAAAAGCAGAGCAGCATTTAACAGTGTCTACCCAATTCATCAGTGAGAGTTTTGGTAATCCCAATGCCGCATTTTGGAACAATCCTTTTAGCAAAAACAATCTTAAAAATACCATTAAAAACAAGATGCAATTGCAAAAGGGTAGGTTAGCAGCGGAAGCGGCAGAGGCATATCTCAAAGAAGCCATGCAGTTGTGTAAAGATACCATCACTCTTCATGCAATGATTACTGGGGCAAAATTGTTAGATTACTTAGCATTAAAGTATCTGTATGCACTAGAGATAAATGAGTTGTGGCAACAGAATAAGCAACACAAAAACAAAGCGGAATGGAGTAAAATGTTTTATTATGAAGTGGCGCATAAATACCATACCAGAACATCGGATATGCTGGATGCAATTACTGAGTTGAAAGGTTCCTTTGAGCAGGCATGGCGCAATGAGTACCAACCATTCCGATTGGCAATAGCATTGGGAAAATATGATACGGAATTTCAGTTTTGGTGGAAATTGCAAATGCAATTGAATGCGTTTTTAGAAGAATATAAAGCGGGGGATCCATTGCTTGACTTGTATTATTTGGAGTGATCTGTAATTGATCTGCCTTTAATAGGTTGTTTTCTTAATGTTTTGTAAGCAAGTACTTAAATATCCAAAAAGAGTATCATTATTTTTTGATGGGTTACCTATCTTCATCAATAATTTTTGTATGAAATATATAAGTTGTTTTATTTTTTGGGTATTTTCTAGTTTTGTTTTTGGCGATGGTAATCTGCAAGCCCAATCCCAGCTGAGAGCTGGGGCAGCAAGGGTGAATATTACCCCATCATTGGGTACGGCCATTAATGGTGATTTTTTACCTTATTACACCACCAGTATTCACGATTCTATTTATGCAAAAGCCCTGGCCTTTGATGATGGAAAAAAGCGTTTTGTATTTGTGGTAGTGGATTGTATGGCCATAGATATCTTGTTAATAAGACAGACTAAAAAATTAATCAAAGAACGGTTGGGTTTATTGCCCGATCAAGTAATGGTGGCTTCTACCCATGCGCACAGTTGTGGTGCGGTTAGGGGCGCAGGCGTATGCCAACCCGATATGGCTTATCGCAATGCCATGCCTGAAAAAATTAGTAAAGCGGTGCGGATGGCTTTAAAAAATATGCAGCCCGCCAAAATAGCTTGGGGTAATATAGATGTTCCCCAACATTTAAGTTGCAGAAGATGGTATATGAAACCGGGGTTCCCTATGGCCAACCCTTTTGGTACTATAGATAAAGTATGGATGAATCCACCCTTGGGAAGTGAATTTTTAGATAAGCCTGCCAGCCCAACCGATCCACAGGTAAGTTATTTGGCCGTAAAATCATTGAACGATAAATGGATCAGTGTGTTGGGCAATTATTCCATTCACTATGCGGCAGATGTGCCAGAGAATACCATATCTGCCGATTATTTTGGGGTAGTACACGATCAGCTTAAAGCGCAATTGGGAGCTGGGGATGATTTTATCGGTATCATGAGCAATGGCACTAGTGGGGATGTAAATACCTTCGATTTTAAGCTGGAACGAAATTATCCTACCGAGCCTTATGGCAAATCTACATTAATAGGCAAAGATGTAGCAGACGCTATTATAAAAAATTTAAGTAAAGCCAAATTCAACAGCAAGGCGAGTATTAATTTTGCTTTTAAAGATATTGATGTACTAAACAGGCAGCCCAGTAAAGAAGATGTAGCAAGAGCGAAAAAGCTGGTGTCTGGGCTAGATTTTGGAAGTCTTACCTCAAGGGATAAAGCATCAGCATCTATTATGAATATCTATGCCATTCATACCCTTGAGCTAAATGAATACCAAGAAAAATATACTTCTATACCCCTGCAAGCAGTAAGCATTGGTGAGGGTACTATTGGGGCAATACCCTGTGAAGTATTTTCAGAAACAGGATTAAAGTTGAAAAAGCAAGCACCATCAAAATATTATTTCACCATAGGATTGGCCAATGGCGAAGAGGGTTATATTCCCCCAGCAGATCAGTTTAAATTGGGAGGATATGAAACTTGGTTGTGCAATAGTAGCCACTTAGCAGAAAATGCAGAAGAAACTATTCGCACAAAATTAGTTGAATTCATTAAAGAAGTTCAATAGTAGGCTTTAATGTATCGACAGGTACTTGATAATGGTTTTTATTCTCTAAGCTTTATGAAGCTTTCATTACAAACAGTATTTATTTATTGTTATCATAATTTGTTATTGAATCTGTACTGTCTTCAAAATAAAGTGCATTAAATATATTTCATATGTGTCGTTTCGTTATTTTTTTCTTAACCTGCCTGTCTTTGAGCAATCTCAATGCTCAAAGACAATCTAAAGAAAAGCTTTCAATTGGGGTATTTGATAGTGGAACTGGTGGGCTGACGGTTTTAGAAGCCATCCTTTCATTGGATGCTTTTAATAACCATACTGGAGAGGTTGGTAGTGATGGTATTCCTGATTTTATCAATGAGTCTTTCCAATACTTGGCAGATCAAGCCAATATGCCCTATGGTAATTATGCATCAGTAAATAAAACTAATTTGTTAAAAGAAAATATTTTAAAAAGTGCTAAGTTTCTTTTACAGAATACATACGAATCGCAAACAAAAAGTAAATGGAATCAAAAGTATAAACCATCTGTAAAAATGCTTGTGATTGCCTGCAATACAGCTACTGCTTACGCAATTGAAGACATAAAAGTGGAGGTCGCAAAAAGTGGAACTACTCCAGTTGTTGGTGTGATTGATGCTGGTGCGAAAGCTGCTTTGGTATATCAACGTTCAAAGCAAAGGGGAACAATAGGCATATTTGCAACTGTAGGTACAGTTGCAAGTGATGGATACCCCAAAGCTCTTAGATTTTTGGCTACTAAGAATGGAATGGAGAGGCCCATAATCATTAGTCAGGGTGGTATCGGACTAGCAGAAAGTATTGATAGGGATTTTAGTTTTTTTAGTGATTCAGGTTCTATAATTAGATATTCTTATAAAGGGCCTTCATTGAAAAATGATACCTATCTAATTGATACATTGTTAATGAAAGCCTACGCTTTTGATACTACTAATAATCGCTTGTTGTGTGAGTTTGATGCAAGTGGCAAATGCCTAGATGTGCAGTTGAATGCCCCAGCTAATTATGTTCGCTATCATTTAGTAAGTTTACTCGAACGAATGAAACGGGAAAACTATACGCTTCCGTTGAATACATTAATACTTGGTTGTACTCACTATCCTTACTTGAAAGACACAATTAAGGCTGTACTAAAGGAATTATACAATTACACATTTAAAGGAAAGTTTATGTATAGGCAATATTTAGTGCCAGAAGTAGAACTGATAGATCCAGGGGTAGAAACTGCAAAGGAAGTATTTACTACTTTGAGAAAAAGTCAGTTGAGTTTATGTAAATCCAATATGATGGTTAACCAGTTTTTTATAAGTATTCCTAATAGATCTTTAGAAAATATTGAACTCCAAGAAGACGGATGGTTTACACACAAATATAAATATGGACGCATAGAGGGTGCAAAAAAAAAGTATGTAAAATTCGTTCCTTTCGATTGTAATAATATTGAACCAATGATATATAAAAGGGTAAAATCAGCTTTGCCAAAAGTTTATCAATCGATTCAGAAATACTTATTAATTGCTGGGTGTAAATACAAGACAAATTGATCTATGTGTTCCAGAC
The DNA here is from genome assembly GCA_013297995.1 of Chitinophagales bacterium. Lineage (GTDB taxonomy): Bacteria > Bacteroidota > Bacteroidia > Chitinophagales > Chitinophagaceae > Sediminibacterium. The sequence goes on from JAAFJB010000014.1 coordinate 30,374, forward strand.
CAATGTGCCTGCTAAGCATATTAGTCTAATTTTTTTTAATATTGTTCCACTGGTCTTTCGTTAAATCTGTTATATACTTTTGTTCTTTGTTTAGTTAATAATAAAATGATAACTCACCTGTCTAAAGAGTGCCCTTTATTTCCATAGTTATAATTCTGAACAGGGTTTAATAAATCGTATCAATCCTTCAAATTTTATCAATGAAATTTCTTTCTATCCGCTTTTTTTGTCTATTGTTTTTACTGTTGAATCAGTTTGCTTTTGCCCAAGTGAGCAAGCCCTCAACCATTAAAATTTTGCCCAATGAAACCTGGTGGACGGGCATTGTAGCCAAATCAAATCTAATGCCACTGAAAGCAGATGATTCATTCCAGTTTCAAATGCTGGGCTCAAATAATGGCAACCAAGTGCAGCCACTTTTATTGTCTAATAAAGGGCGTTATATATGGAGCGAAAATCCATTTAAATGTAGTTTTCAAAAAGGTATTATTAAATTAGAGGGTAGTGCAGTTATTGAAACGGGTAGTGCTGGAAATAGCTTACAAGAAGTACAACACTATGTGAGAAAAAAGTATTTCCCTGCATCAGGCATCATGCCCGATAGCTTACTCATAACCCAACCCCAGTATAATACTTGGATTGAACTCAACTACAACCAAAATCAAGCCGATGTTTTAAAATATGCACATGCTATTTTAGATAAAGGACTTCCTCCAGGCGTAATGATGATTGATGATACTTGGCAAGATGATTATGGGGTTTGGGATTTTCATCCAAAAAGATTCCCCAATCCTAAAGCCATGATGGATGAATTACACCAGCTTGGCTTTAAAGTAATGCTTTGGATTTGCACTTTTGTAAGTGCAGACAGTAAAGAATACAGAATGCTGAATAAAAAAAATGCATTGTTGAAAGATAGTACTGGAAAAAATGCTGCTTTAATTGATTGGTGGAATGGCTGGTCGGCTGTGCTTGATTTTTCCAATCCCGTTGCAACCGATTGGTTTAAAAGCAGGTTAAATTTTTTGCAGCAACAATATGCAGTAGATGGATTTAAATTTGATGCAGGTGATTTTCAGCATTATCCCAAAGGGACTCTTGCTGCCAAAAAAATTACTGCAAATGAACATAGTAGATTGTATGCTGCTATTGGATTAGAGTACCCGTTGAATGAATATAGGGCTTGCTGGAAAATGGGCGGGCAGCCACTGGTACAAAGGCTGATGGACAAAGAACATACTTGGAAAGATTTACAAAGTCTGATTCCGGGCATGACTACCTCTGGTTTGGTAGGTTATGCATTTAATTGTCCCGATATGATTGGCGGTGGTGAGATTGAATCTTTCTGGAGCAATGAAAAAAACTTAGACCAGGATTTAATTGTTCGCTCTGCGCAATGCCACGCATTGATGCCCATGATGCAGTTTTCTGTAGCCCCTTGGCGGGTTTTAGATGCAGCACATTATAACGCTGTAAAAGCTGCAGTTGAGCTGCGTAAAAAGTTTGTGCCGTATTTAATGCAACTGGCAAAAGAAGCCGCTAAAACAGGTGAACCTATGGTGAAAAATATGGACTATGTTTTTCCCAACCAAGGGTTTGAATTTACAAACGACCAGTTTATGTTGGGTGATAGTGTTTTGGTTGCTCCCATGGTAGAAAAGCAGTCATATCGGTTCGTGAAATTTCCCAAGCTTAAAAGTGGACAGTGGAAAGACAGTAACGGAAAATTATATGATGGAGCTACTACCGTAAAATTTGAAGTGGCACTTGCTGAATTGCCTTATTTTTCCAATTCCAATAACATAAAGTACAAGTGAGAGATAGTTAGTGCTAGGTTAAAAACTATAAGCATCAAACCAAACCGTGTTTTGTTGGGATATCTAGTGCGTTTTTTGTGCAGGATGTTTACCATTAAACCCCCTACTCTATGGCATCAGATGGTGCTGCTCAATATTGTGGGAATTGTGTAAGCAAGCATTTAATGTATCCACGGGTTGTTGTTTACTAAAACCCTGTAGCTTTACATCTATGAAGTCAAAATATGTAAATCCGTTTACTTACTTTGGATTTAAGAAAATCTTTGGTGAAGAATCCAACAAGCCGCTATTGCTAGACTTCCTCAATTAGTAGTCTATTTTACTTACTGATAATGATAATGCCCGTAAAGGGAACAAACTATAATTTGCCTTGAGCGATTCTGTGTCCATGCAAGTCAATTCTTAATTCATTCTCAAAAGAATTTCGTATTTGTGTTCCTCGTTTTCCAATGTGCTTGTCTATCATTTTGTCAAGTGAAAAATGAGCGTAAAACTTACAATATATTACCTCATAGTTTTTCAATCTCCTCTTTTGTGAGACCTGTTGATGCAATGATTATTTCAATTGAAACTCCATTTAACTTCAATGATTTCGCAACTTTTATTGTAGCTTTTTTTCACCTTTGATCTCACCTTCTATTTCACCTTTTATTTTTGCTTTTCTTTCAGCAAATTCAATTCTTCCAATTTCATCTCTTTCTTTTATCGAGGCTCTTAGGTAATCTTCCAGTTCTCGATTTGTCCAGTTTTGCTGATTGGCTTCTGTGTAAGCTTCCTTCAAACCTTCGTCTTGTACGCTTTCTGGCATCAGTGTTAAATTTTCAGCATTTTTTATGAAGAAAGTCCATTGATTGATCTATCATACGTATTTAAAAAGCTAGTAATAATTTTTCTTGCTTTCATTCCCCAGATTTTTCTAAATGCTATATCATTGGTAATATCTGCGAATTTCATACAGTAAATTTAGTGGAAATTTTTAAGGTTGAAATGGGAATATCGCATTTTCCAAATATTGTTGCTGGCATTATTCAAGTTGTAAAAGTGCCTTAAGTTTGATATTTAGTTCGAGCATCTTTTTCTGCCCAAGTTCGCCAATTTTACCCACGGCTAATAATTTCTCCACGGTTGCAATTTTAGATAATCGAAGCACTGATATTTTCTTAATCCCATTTTCACTAGATGGTAAAAGTTCAATGTCTGTTTTAGCTGTCCATTTTAATTGGGTCGTTATAAAACTTACTGTTAAGTCATAATCATTTACCACTAAAACAACCGCTGGTCTCAATTTGCTGCCAGTGAAGTCGGTAAAAGGAAATGGAATTAAAACAATATCACCTTTAATCATTGTAGGATACTTTCAAATCATTGAATGAGTAGAGATCTTCCTCATCTTTTAAAAAGCTAAAAGTATTGCTGTCGGAAATCATTTTTTGCAGATTTTCTGTCATTTTTTGTTCCTCATATTTCATGCTAATAAAGTCAACGAAATCTGAAATTTCTGATGCTTTTTCTTCAGGAAGAAGATTAATGACTTTAACTGTCTTTTCTATTATTGCTTGTCTGGTCATTTGTAAAGGGTTGATTTTCTAAATTTACAAACTAATCGCGAACATTTTTTTATTTATTGAAATTTCATGAAAAACCTATCTTTATTAAGCGTATAAAAATGCAAGTAAAATTTTTCTTGCTTTCATTCCCTAGATTTTTCTAAATGCTATATCACTGGTAATATCTACGAATTTCATACAGTAAATTTAGCGGAAAAAGTCAATTGTTACAAACAGCCAAAAAAATACCCCCGATACAACCATCCTTTGTGTAATAGTATTATAATTCTGTATATCACCATTACAACCCATAGCACTAAGTTTTTACCTTCACGCAATAAGAATTGTCTAATTTTTTATAATCAATCGTTACGTCCCTTCTTTTCTAGGAGGGGACTTTTTAAAATTTATTAATTTATTATGACTCACAAAAAGAAAATTGTTCACCCACTTAGAGATCCAAATTTTGTTACGGGTGCTTATTCCGATGGGGTATTGGTAGGTGATTTGTTATTTGTAAGCGGACAAGCCGCTGTGGATTTTGCATCTTCAAAGTTTGTGCTAGGAACTATTGAAGAAGAAACCCTGCTTACATTAGATAATATTAAAGCCATTGTGGAAGCCGCGGGTGCTACCATGAATGATATTGTTAAGTGTACAGTTCATCTATCTGATATCAACGACTTTGATAGGTATAATGCCATTTACGCTAGTTATTTTACCGATATAAAACCAGCCCGTACCACCGTTCAATCGGTATTGGCAGAAAATATTAAAGTAGAAATTGACGCTATTGTTAAAATACCCGCTTAATCAACAAGGATATGGATCTAAGGGACTATGAAATTACCAATACCGAAAATGTATTTACCCCATCTTTGCTGGTATATCCTGTATGGATGAAGTTGAATATACAAACCGCACTGCATTTGGTTGGTAATAATATTTTACGTCCCCACGTTAAAACCTGTAAATCTTCTGAATCAATTAAGCTGATGCTGCAAGCAGGTATTAGCCATTTTAAGTGCGCTACCATTGCTGAGGCGGAACTGCTGGCGCTGGTTTTTGCACCTGATGTGCTACTTGCCTACCAGCCCGTTGCCGCTAATATTCATCGCTTGAAGAATTTGGTAGAAGCCTATCCTGATACCCAGTTCAGTTGCTTAGTAGATAATCTAACTTCATTAAAAGCCATTGCTGAGATTTTTGGTAATACTGAATTAGGCGTGTTTGTTGACCTTAATATTGGCATGAACCGCACCGGCGTTTTGCCCGAAAATGCAGCCGCTATTTTTCAAGAGTCTTTACTGTATAGTAACTTAATGGTGAAAGGGGTTCATGCTTATGATGGCCATATTAACGATATTGACCTTACCCTTCGTCTGCAAAGGGCCAATGCAGCTCACCAGCTTGCTTGCAAGGTTAAAGCAGAAAGTGAAAGTATACTCGGCTCCTCATTGCAACTGGTGATAGGAGGTACGCCCACATTCCCCATTCATGCTCAACAAGAAAACGTGCAATGCAGTCCCGGTACTTTTATTTTTTGGGATCAAGGGTATTCCGCTTTTAAAGATCTCCCTTTTACCGTTGCGGCTTTATTGGTAACCCGCGTGGTCTCAATTATTAATGATGAATTGATATGTCTCGACTTAGGTCACAAAGCAGTGGCGGCAGAAAATCCCTTGCATCAGCGGCTCACTTTTATCAACAAAGAAGGAGTTGAATTGGTAAGCCAAAGTGAAGAGCATTTGGTGGTTCGTGTGGCGGATAGTGCTAAATATAGAATAGGTGAATTATGGTATGCCATACCCTATCATATCTGCCCTACAGTGGCATTGTACAACGAACTGCAGGTGGTAGAAAATAAGCAGGTTACCCAAGAATGGGTGGTATGTGCTAGGAATAGAAAATTAGTGAATTAATCTGTTAATTGAAAACGGTATTTGAAATATGAGAGTATATGATGAGTCAGCGGCTTTATTAGCAAGAGCAAAAAATTCTTTAGCAGGTGGTGTGTCATCAGAATTTAGAAGATACAACCATCCTCACGCTATATTTTATAGTCACGCCTCTGGAACTAAAATAGTAGATGTTGATGGCAATGAGTATTTAGATTTCACCCTTAGTCAAGGCCCACTTATACTCGGTCACAACCATCCCCATGTAACTAAGCGGGTGGAAGACTATGCGCGTAATGGACAACTCTATGCTGGCCAGCATATTTTAGAAGTAGAGCTGGCAGAAAAACTGCAGCAACTGATTCCTTCGGCCGAATTAATGCGTTTTTGTTTGGATGGTTCCGAAGCCGTGCAAACCGCATTCCGGTTGGCAAGGGCAAAAACAGGAAAGAAAAAATTCTTACGATTTGAAGGGCATTATCATGGCTGGCTCGACAATGTTGCTTGGGGTATTTCAGCTCCTTCCATTGAAGCGCTTGGTAGTAGAGAACTGCCCGAAGTATTTCCTTGGAGTGCGGGTCTTCCTGAAACAGTGCAAGAAGAATTCATTACCATTCCTTGGAACAACCTTGCCTTATTGCGCAGCACGGTGGAGAAATACCATGCCGATATAGCCGCTATTATTACCGAGCCCATCATGTGCAATAGTGGTTGCATTCTGCCAGTGCCGGGCTTCTTGCAAGGCATGCGTGAATTGTGTACCCAATATAATATCACTTTAATTTTTGATGAAGTAATTACGGGTTTTAGAACCGCACTGGGCGGCGCGCAATCGCTGTATCAAATAACACCGGACCTCTCCATCTTTGCCAAAGCTATGGCCAGCGGTTATCCCATTTCTGCCATTGTAGGTAGAAAAGATTGGATGAATTTAATGGTTGAAAGCAAAGTAATTCATGCCGGTACTATGAATAGCAGCAACTCTTGTGTGGCTGCTGCATTGGGTACTATTGAAGCATTAGAAGCAGATCCCAACACGCATACACGCATCTATCAATTGGGTAAAAAATTAATGGAGGGCTTGGTACAGATCAACCATACATACCAACAGAATATGCTGGTACAAGGTCTCGGCCCTATGTTGCATATTGGCTTCACCCATCTTAAAGAAGTAAACAATTTTAGAGATGTATTAACCTATGATAAGGTAAAGCTGGGAAAATTTATTGCGGGCATGCACAATGAAGGCATACGGATTATTGGGAGGGGACTTTGGTATATTTCTGCTGTGCATACAGAGGCGGAGATTGATCAAGCATTGGAAGTGGCAGATAAAGTAATGGCTCAACTATAAAGCAAATGCAATTGAAAAAAAATTTTTTACCACTGTTGATGATTGGGCTGCTCTTTGCCGTATTCGGTTTTGCCGCTTGGCTAAACAGTCTTCTCATTCCTTATTTTCAGCTCACCTTAGAATTAACCAATGTGCAAACCACTTTGGTGACTTTTGCTTTTTTTATTGCTTATGTAATTATGGCATTGCCCTCTAGCTGGGTATTGAAAAAAATAGGGTTTAGGAGTGGACTGGTACTGGGTTTGGTACTAATGGCTGCTGGGGCTTTATTATTTATTCCTGCGGCTTATGCAAGGGCTTACTGGTTGTTTTTAATTGGCTTATTTGTAATGGGAACGGGGCAGGCATTGCTGCAAACCGCAGCCAACCCCTATATCACCATTCTCGGGCCTATTGAGAGTGCTGCGCAACGCAATAGTTTTATGGGGGTTTGTAATAAGTTGGCGGGCATTGCCAGTCAACACCTACTAGGCCCCATTCTGCTGCTGAATGCAGACCATTTATTAGCGCAATTGCATACCATGACTGCCACCGACAAAACGCTGGCATTAGATGCCATGCTTTTAAGGGTGGTAAATCCCTATTGGGTAATGACTGCTTCCTTGCTGGGCATTGCTTTACTAATGTGGTTGGTGAAGCTACCAGCCGTAAATGAAGAAGAAAACAATGCAGACGCTTCAGGAATTACCAAAGCAAGTGTGTGGTTGTATCCCAACCTAATATTAGGAGTGATGGCATTGTTTTGTGCCGAAGGATTAGAAAGTATTACCAGCTATTATATTATTCCTTATGGCCAGTATATGGGTTTTTCATTGGCAGCTTCGCAGCATTTTGTAGACTATATAATTTATGCCATGTTAGCGGGTTATTTCTGCGGTATTTTTTTTATACCCAAATATATCAGTCAAAACAAAGCACTTTCTATCTGTGCTTTTATAGGTATGGTACTTTGTGTGATTGCTATTTTCTCAGGTGGCTTTACGGCGGTAGTTTGTATGATAGGAATGGGTTTTTGTAATGCCCTTAACTGGCCCTCTATCTGGCCCTTGGCCATTAAAGGGGTAGGAGGATTTACCAAAACAGCTTCTGCTATGCTTATTATGGCCATTGCAGGAGATGCTGTATTTCCTATACTTTATGAAAATTTAAATACCCATTTTGGAATTGCAGCGGGCATAGGCTTGTTGCTGATTTTTTATGTAGTTATTTTTTACTATGCAAGGGTAGGGTATAAAAAAATGGACTGGAAAATCTAAATATATTGATGAATTAAAAAAAATATTCTATGCAAAAACAAAACGCGACAAATGAAATAGGAGTAGTAGGGTTGGGACTGATGGGGTGCAGCATTATCACTGCTTTACTCATGTCTGGCAATAAAGTAATTGCACTGGCACCCTTGCCCGATGATATGAAAAATGCGCCCAACAAAATAATGCATTATTTAGAAGATGCTTATGGGAATGGATTTTCTACCTATACCCCTGCACAAAATTTAGAAAGACTGGTATACACGGAGGATTATGCTGAACTGGCTAATTGCGATATCACCATGGAATGCGTATCTGAAAATCTAGAGATTAAAAAAAAGGTATATGCAAATATTGAAAAATTCATTTCACCTAAATCAATTCTCACCACCAATACCTCTGCACTGCCCATTACACTATTAAAAGATTTTGTGCAATATCCCAATCGCTTTATTGGTATGCATTGGGCAGAGCCCGCATTCACTACCAAATTTTTAGAAATTGTTTGCAGCTCAGCTACCGATATTACCATTGCTGAATACCTGTATGAATTGGCCAGTGGCTGGGGCAAAGAACCCACATTGGTTCGTAAAGACATACGTGGGTTTATCACCAATCGCATTATGTATGCCATGTACCGAGAAGCTTTTTTTCTGGTAGAGAATGGCTATGCAACTATTGAAGATGTAGACCGTACTTGTCGCAACGATGGTGGTCACTGGATGCCATTCTGCGGCCTATTTAGGTATATGGATATTACGGGCTTACAGGCTTATTACAGTGTGATGAAAGATTTGTTTCCAACACTGAATAACCAAGCGCATGTACCCACGCTTATTGAAGGTATTGCCAAGCAAGGGGGCAATGGAATTGTGAATGGAAAAGGCTTTTACAGTTATACACCCGAAGAGGCGGCGGAATGGGAAAAAGCCTATGAAGAGTTTTCGTTCGATATCAGTAGGCTTTCAGCCAAATTTCCAATAGATATGGTGGAGAAAAGATTACTGGAAAAAGCGGCAGTAAATTTTGTAAACAACAACGGAAAAATAGAATAGTGAACTATGTTTATAATTGATGCACATTTAGACCTCGCTACCAATGCCATCACCCTTAATAGAGATCTTACCCAGCCCGTACAATCCATTCGAGATAAGGAAATAAAAATGGGTTGGGATGATACCCAAGATAGGGGCAAAGGCACGGTAGCACTACCTGAAATAAGAAAGGGAAATATAGGATTGGTAGTAGCCACTATTATTTCTCGCTATGCCAAAGAAGGCAATCCGTTGGCTACGTTAAAACTACCTGGCTGGCATTCACCCGAACAGGCTTATGCTTACGGTCAAGCCCAATTGGCATGGTACAAAGTAATGGAAGAAAAAGGAGAGATGGTGCAGATTAGCAATGCCCAACAGTTGTTGAATCACTTAGCAATATGGGCCGATGATTCGGTGAGTAATAGCATTAAGCCAGTGGGGTATATACTCAGTTTGGAGGGGGCAGATTCCATCATTAATTTTAATTATTTAGAGCGGTATTATGAAAGTGGATTAAGGGCCCTTGGTCCCGCGCATTTTGGGCCAGGTAGGTATGCAGCAGGTACGCATAGTGATGGAAGTGGGTTTACAAAAATTGGTAGGGAATTGTTGCAGAAAATGGATGCGTTGAATATGATTTTAGACGCTACACATTTAACCGATACGGGTTTTTTTGAGGCCATGGATCTGTTTAAAGGGCCAGTATGGGCGAGTCACCAAAACTGCAGGGCATTGGTTGAAGGAGAGCGGCAGTTTAGTGATGACCAGTTGAAACAAATTATAGAAAGGGATGGGGTAATAGGGGGAGCATTAGACACTTGGATGCTGCATCCGTCGTTTGAGATGGCAAAATCTAACCCGAGAGAAATGGGTATTAATTTGGAGAAATTGGTAGATCATTTTGATCATATTTGTCAGTTGGCAGGTAATAGTTGCCATATAGGATTTGGAAGTGATTTAGATGGCTTGTTTGGAACAGAGCAAACGCCTTATGATATGGATACCATTGCTGATATGGGTAAGTTTGGAGGAATATTAAGTAAGAGAGGCTATGCGCAAAAAGACATAGAAAATATTTTTTCTGGTAATTGGTTGCGAATGATGGGTAAGTTGTGGGGTGAATAATTATTCCGATATTCGGCTAAAAATTGCAAAACATGCCAATCAGTGTTAGAAAGCCCAATAAATACGCAAAACAAACCCGACTCCTGGCTGCAGTGGACTGTATCATATTTGGTTTTGATGGCACTCAGTTGCAAATTTTACTTATAAAAAGAGCTATTCAGCCCCTAAAAGGCAACTGGAGTTTGATGGGGGGCTTTGTTGAGCCTTTCGAAAGTGTGGATGAAGCAGCCGCAGGGATTTTAAAAAAACTCACTGGCTTGTCTGGTGTTTACTTGGAGCAAATGCACTGTTTTGGTGATTTAAATAGAGATACCATTGAGCGAACTATTTCCGTAGCTTATTTTGCGCTGATTGATATTCTCAAATACAAAGAACAAATCAGCCACGAATATCAAGCTGAATGGTTCCCTATACATGAAATACCTAAGCTGCTTTTTGACCATGAAGTGATGATTGAAATGGGTAGAAAAAAATTGCAATATAAAGCAGCCCTTCACCCCATTCTATTTGAATTGCTGCCATCTAAATTTACGCTTCCTCAATTGCTGCTACTATATGAAGCCATTTATGATGCTAACATTGATAAAAGAAATTTTACCCGTAAAGTACATGCAACTGGGCTATTGATTAAACTCAATGAAAAAGACAAAGACAGTTCCAAAAAAGGTGCTTTTTATTACAAACTCAATCGGGTGAATTATCGGTCTAACCTCCAAGCCTTTCTTTATATTGTTCCCAATGCCCATAAATTGTTTTAGTGTCAATATAATAGCTTGCCAATTGATTTTTTTTAAAAATATTACCTAAGTAATATTTTCGAGCGGAATATTTTTGATTGGTTGCCTAGTAAAGTAATTTAACTAAATCAATGTTTCCACTTTAATATTCTAAAGCGAAAAACTTCAATTTAGGAGCATTGAAATATTTTTTACTTTTTTTTGTGATATTAAAATAAGTGTTATATTCACACTTATAAACGATTGCACTTATGAAAAAAAATCTAGCATTACTAGTTTTTTTTGCTGTAACTAGTATTTATGCCATTGCACAGCAAACAACAATTACTGGCGTAATTAAAAATTCTTCAGGACAACCAGTTCCAAATGCCTCCATCAATGTTAAGGGATCAAAAAATGGAGTTGTTGCAGACGACGTTGGAAAATTTTCAATTTCTGCCGAAAAAAAGAACCTTGTTTTGGTTATTAATTCACTGGGTTTCAAATCTCTAGAACTTAATGTTTCCGGCCAATCCAACTTGTCTATTGTACTCGAAGATGCAATAGTGGATGCATCGGAAGTGGTAGTAGTAGGGTATGGAAGTCAGCGAAAAAAAGATGCCACAGGTTCTATTTCGTCCATTAAAGCACGCGATTTAAATAGCGTGAATGCAGTGAGTGTTGATAATATGCTGCAAGGTAAAGCAGCAGGTGTATCAATACTACAAAGATCAGCCCAGCCTGGTGGGGGGCTTAATATTGTTATTAGAGGCGCGTTATCTCCAAATGGAAGTAATGAGCCATTATACGTTATTGACGGGGTGCCACTAACTACTGTTGGTGCCGTTAGCGCAGGTAAAACTGGAGCTGGTGGTAATAACAATATTGATGGGGTAGATAGAAGTCCATTGGCTTCCATCAATCCAAATGATATTGCAACCATTGATATTCTTAAAGATGCAAGCGCTGCGGCAATTTACGGAGCTGCTGCGGCAAATGGTGTGGTACTAATTACTACTAAAAAAGGAAATAGTGGAAAGCCAACTGTGTCTTTTACAAACTCCTATTCATCTCAATCAGTTGCCAAACAAGCAGAAGTATTGGGTGCTAAAGAATTCATGAATTTATCGAATATTGCACTAAAAGAAAGATGGTTGTTTGATAATAGGTATGCGCCTTATGGCACTACGCCTGCGCCTTCTTCTGGTTGGGGGGTTAACTATACGCCAGCGGATATTGCAGCAGCCACAACAAGTTACAATCACAACGACGCAATTTTTAGAACGGGTACCATTCTGGATAATAATTTATCTATCTCAGGTGGAAATGACGCCACTAAATACTATGCATCTTTCAACTATTTAGATCAAAAATCTTTATTGCGAACCACAGATTTTGCAAGGGTTTCTGGAAGGATCAATTTAGATCAAACTTTTAATAAATGGCTGAAGCTATCACTGAATACTTTTTATTCACAATCAGATGCAAACAATCCCAGTATTGGTGGTTCAAGAACTCCTCAAAACGAGGCAAGGCAAACCCAAGCGGCATTATTCTTCTCGCCTAGAATTCCTTTAATAAATCTAGATGGCTCACTTGCCATTAATGATTTGCCTAAAACACCCAATCCTGCGGCTTGGTTTCTTATGAAAGATCGTTCTATTAATAAACGCTTCTTTATTTCGGCTAATCTTCAAGCTAAAATTACTAGTGAAATAAACGCTAATGTGGTACTAGGCTACGATAATACCAATGCAGGGCGACAGAATTTTTCACCTACAACGGCTAAATTACCCGAACAACCAACTTCCAACTTTGGGGGGTTCTCTAATAATGAAAACAACAATTTTAGTCTGGAAACTTATTTTACTTACAATAAGCAATTTGGTATTGATCATAAATTTACTGCTGTACTTGGTGCTGGCTATTATAAAGCAAATGGCACCAATTATGGAATGTCTGTTTTTAATATTCCAACAGATGTTGTTGAAAATTATAATCTTTCGCTCGCTCCTCAAAGCGACTTAAATGCATTCTATTCTGGCAAATTTGCTAGAACCAAAATATCGCAATTTGGAAGAATCAATTATTCGTATAGAGACAAGTATTTTTTTGGACTCACAGCTAGAAATGATGGATCTAGTTCTTTTCCTCCTGCTAAGAAATGGGGTTTTTTCCCAGCTGTTTCTGCAGCATGGAATATATCAGACGAAAAATTCCTGATGGGAAATAAAATCTTAAACAGTCTTAAACTCAGAGCTAGTTATGGAGCAACTGGTAATGAAAGCTTTCTTGCTAATAATATTTATTACGTGAACCAGTATGCAGCCGTATATGGCACTAATTATTATTTGGGAGGCCAACAAAATTCAGGTGTTATTCAAACACAATTAGCCAATCCAAACTTGAAATGGGAGACTGATATTACCACCAATATTGGGATAGATTTTGAATTCTTTAAAGGTAGAATTACAGGTTCTTTTGATTTATTTGAAAGAACGGCTAAAGATTTATTAGACTTTGCTAGACTTCCTTTTAACTCCTCAATTACTTTTATTGCTCAAAACGTTGGATCTACTAGAAGCAGAGGTTTTGACTTTGCATTGAATGGGAAAGTCATTGAGAAAAGAGATTTAAACTGGACTCTCAATATGAATATCAGTAGAAGTTTTGTTTCTTGGGCAAAACGAAATCCAAATGTAGCGCTAAGTCCCTGGATTGGAGAAACCGATGGCGTATTTGATATTTATGGTTGGCAAACAAATGGATTTTTTAAATCCGATGCAGAAGTTAAAGCGTACAAATCGGGTGCTGGTGCAGTAATTCAACCTGGTTCATTTGCGGGAAATCCCAGATATATTGACCAAAATAATGATGGTAAATTGAATCAATTAGACCTTGTTAAGCTGGGCAATTACGACCCTTCATTTAACTTTGGTTTGGGTACTAGTTTACAGTATAAATCTTTCGATCTAAATATTCAAACCTATGGATTTATTGGTAGGTCTATGTTTGATGGTTGGCAATCTTTTGGTAGCTTATATATTTTGGCAGATAAAGTAAACCAACATGTTTCTGTGAGAGATGTTTGGTCTTCTGTAAATCAAAGTGGAACTAGGCCAGGTGTAGGAGGCGGACCAACCGAAGCCAATAACCCAACTGGTATCACTGATTATTTTTTAACAAAAGTAAATTTCCTGCGGTTAAAAAATATTACGTTTGGATACCGAATTCCATCAGACTTTTTGCAAAAAAACAAAATTATTAAAAGTGCAAGGTTATTTGTCGACTTTCAAAACCTAGCAGTACTAACAAATTATTCGGGACTCGATCCTGAAATGGAATTAAATGCATCACCTTTTCCAATTCCGAGAACTACGGCTGTTGGAATTAATATAATTTTTTAACATAGAAACTAATTTTATGAAAAAGATACTAGTTACAATAACACTTTTACTCTGCATTTGTGTAAATTTCATGGGTTGTAAAAAGCAATTAGAGCCCGAGTTTTTTTCACAATTAACCAGCAATAATTTTCCAAAAACCGAAAAAGATGCCAATGCAATTCTTACAGGATTCTATGCTAATTTTAGACACGATTGGATGGGGCTCTATTGCGCAATTACCCGAACCAGTTGGAGATATTTAAGCTCAACTGTAACAGATGAAGTGAACGACCGATGGAATGCAGATGGTATGGGTAATTCTTTCAATTGGGGGGCAAATACTTATGGTGGCTTATTTTCACTTGCTCCCGTTGTTGCAAGAACTACTGAATTCATTGCCACCATTGATCAGTCTCCACTACCTGCTAGTTTAAAAAAATCGGCTACTGCTGAAACAAAATGTTTACGAGCATGGATGATGTTTTTAATGTACGATTTTTATGGCCCAGTAAACGTTAGGTTAGATCCAACTAAATTGGCGGATACTTCTTATGCGCCTCGTCCCTCAAAACAGCAGTATATGGATTGGATGGTGAAAGATTTAACTGAAGCCATACCAGACTTGCTCAATAAAACCAACGGCACTGCTAGCTGGGGTAAAGTGAATAAAGCGCTAGCCAGCATGTTATTGATGAAGATTTATATGAATGATAAACAATGGGATAAAGCCAAACCCGTTGCAGAATCCATTCTGAACATGGGCTATTCTCTCTTGCCATCTTATAAAGAAGTGTTTATTCAAGAAGGAAATAACGAAGTTATATGGGCTTCACCTAGCGGAATAAATGTACCCAGCCGTCATATGCCTTGTAGTACCCCTTGGAATATTAAGTCTATGCTCGGTCAAAATGTAGATCAAGGATGGGGCGGGCAATTTGTTCCTTGGGATTTTTATGATAGATTTCAAGCCGCAGACAAGCGGTTAGAAACCATTGCAATTGAATACATAGCAGTTGATAATACCGTTAAAAAAAGAAACTCACCAGATTGGGGTGAACTTTGGCAAGGTGCTATTGCATTTAAAAATGTATTAAGCTACGAAAAAAATAGTACAGGAAATTTTAGTACTGTAGCGTTTAGGTATGCTGATGTTTTACTATCCTTGTCAGAAATTGAAAATGAATTAAACGGACCAACTCCTAAAGCATTAGAACTTGCCAAACAAGTAACTGATAGAGCCGGCCATATCATCAACGTGCCAGTTGTTACCGCTACAAAAAATTCGTTTAGAAATTTTTTAAGCAATGAAAGAGGAAGAGAACTTTATTGGGAGGGTTGGCGCAGACAAGATATGATTAGGATGGGTACTTGGATTCCTTGGGGTTTATCAAAAGGCTTTGCAGCAGAAGCAAAGCATGTACTTTTCCCTATTCCACCCAGTATTATTAATGAGTCTAGAGGTATAATTGCCCAAAATCCAGGCTACTAATTTTTAGCAGGCTATCAAAGCGTAGATCTTTCTTAGTACTGATCTACGCTTTGATTATTTGGAATGGCAAAGACGAATTAATTTTATAATATGCTTATTTTATGAAAATCGTTTTTTTTCTCAACTTATTTTTTTTCAGTGTGGGGTTTACTTTTGCACAAAACCATACCGTTGTTGAGATTGATCCGAATCTTATTTTGAACGATGTATCTAATAAGCCGATCGGTATTAATGTAAACTATTTAATGGATGATGATTATTTTTTAAAACCCAAAATCAGTCTCGCTGAAACCCTAAAAAAAATGGGGGTAAAATATTTAAGATACCCCGGTGGTAATAAATCTGACTTTTATTTTTTTTCAAAACCTCCTTATAATAAATCCGAGCCAACCCTTGCCCGAACTGGAAAAAAAGCAGTAGCTGGTAGGTTTGCCACTCTGAATGAATCCTGTACAGGTTTTAAATTTGATCCACTTGATTTTGACGAATTCATGCTATTATGCAAACAAATTAATGCTGAGCCGATTATTGTTGTCGCCGCTGATGAATATTTAGTAAACTACCCAGCTGGAACTACTTGGAGTACTAAAGAACAACTGGTTTTACATGCTAGAGAATGGGTTAACTATGCAAATATTAAAAAGAAATATGGAATTAAATATTGGATGATTGGTAATGAGAGCTGGCACGAAACAAACAAGAACAGTAATGCTCAAATTTATGCTCAAGATATAATTGATTTCTCCAAAGCTATGAAGTCAGTGGATTCCTCAATTTCAATAATTCCTAATGGGAATAATAAGAGCTGGTGGGATACGGTTTTTACAAATGCTTCTAATTATTTTGATGCAGTTTGTGTGAGTAATTATCCTGTTTATAATTACGCAAATGGATTTGATACGTATAGAGATTCAACGGCAAATTTCACTTCCACTATAGAGTTTGCAAATAAAGCTATCTTAAAATATATTCCGGTATCTAAGCAAGATAAGTTCAAGATAATTGTAGCTGAATTTGGTCCTTTTGATTGGTCAAATAAATGGCCACATATCAATAATATGGGGTTATGTATGGCCAATTTTGAAATTATAGGGCAACAACTCCTTGAACCTAAAATAGATTTCTCTTGCTTTTGGAATACAAGGTGGATGAATAATCAATCGGATAAAATAGAAGCATATGATGCCATAGACCGTAATGGGAATATAAATACTATTGGAAATAGTTTACTTATATGGTTGAATTACTTGGGTAATAAAATGGTTAAAACTACAGCCTATAATCCCCTTAAAACATTTGCTAGCATCAATAAAACGCAGAAAAAGGTATATCTCTATATTATTAATAAATCTGATAAAGCGGTTTCGGTAAATACAAAATTCAAGAGTAGCAATATTTATAATCCTATATCTATAAGCTCATTAGTTGGTAAGAATGAAAATGATCAAAAACCAATCTGGACTAGTCAAAAACTAAATAGTATTAGAAATTCGGATATTAGTGTTCCTCCAATTAGTATTAGTGTACTTATTTTTAGTAGTAAGAAATGAGCCATAACAAGAATTAGTTGCCAACCAAAATATTAATTAGCAAAACGGAATTCAGTGTAGCTAATTCCATGCGGCGATTTAAAAAATAAATACAAACACATGAAAAAAAACTAAATTTTATTATTACAATGACTCATAATAATCTTCGATTTTTGCTGCTTTTAGTGGGCGTTCTTTTTGCGATTGTATTAACAGCTCAGCAACCTAATGGGTTTAAGAGCATATTGTTAGATGAAAATTGGCGGTTTCATCAAGGTGGTGCCATTGCCGCAGAAAAACCTGAATTTGATGATTCCAACTGGCGAACTGTTTCTATCCCACACGATTGGAGCATTGAAGATTTGCCAAACGCTCAGTCTCCATTTCATCAAAACGCCATTTCTCAAGTGAATACTGGTTTCGCAACTGGTGGAACGGGTTGGTATCGGAATACATTTTCTGTGCCAATTGCTTTGAAAGGAAAGCAAGTGTCGCTCACATTTGAAGGGGTTTATATGAATTCAACAATCTGGTTAAATGGGTATCTGGTTGGGAGTAATAAATATGGGTATACTGAATTTACAATTGATCTGAGTAATAGAATTAATTTTGGCAGTAATAATATTTTGGTTGTAAAAGTTGCTAATGAGGGTGAAAATAGTAGATGGTATTCTGGTTCTGGTATTTATAGACATGTATGGCTAAATATTAGGAATCCAATTCACTTTAAACACTGGGGTACTTTTATTACTACACCAAATATTAATGAGCAGTTTTGTAAAACTACCATATCTACTAATTTGGTAAATGAATATAATTCAAATGCAAACATTAAACTGGTATCTATAGTGATAGATAAAAATAGGAATGAAGTAGGTAGGGCTATTCATTCCGATTCCTTATTGCCGGGTGCTAGCATGCCGATACAACAAAATATAGTATTGAATAAGTATAAAAAATGGTCAATTGATTCTCCCTATTTGTACCGTTTAATTTCAAAACTATATTTTGAAAATATGCTGGTAGATAGTGTAGAAACTGTTTTTGGAATTCGATCCCTAAAATTTTCATCGGAAGGCTTTTTTTTAAATCATCAATCGCTTAAACTAAAAGGAGGTTGTTTGCATCATGACAATGGACCTTTGGGTGCTAAAGCGTATGATAGAGCAGAAGTTAGAAAAGTGGAATTGCTTAAATTGGCAGGGTTCAATGCGGTAAGAACTTCTCATAACCCTCCCTCTATTGCTTTCTTAAATGCCTGTGATAGTTTGGGTATGCTTGTGATTGACGAAGCTTTTGATTGCTGGGCCGACGGAAAGAATGATTTTGATTATCACTTGTATTTTCAAAAAAACTGGCAAAGAGATATTGAAGCGATGGTTTTAAGAGATCGAAATCATCCTTCTATAATCATGTGGAGTAATGGAAATGAAATACCTAATAAACAAAAGGAATCTGTAATTGGGGTATCGAGTATGATTAATCAATTTATTAAAACCTTAGATACAACTAGACCCACAACTTCTGGTGTAAACGAATTACTGCCCAGTACCGATGGTTTTTTTAATACATTAGACATTTCAGGGTATAATTATGCAGCGGGTGGTGACCATTTAAACTCAGACGTTTATGCTGCTGATCATGCAAGAGTTCCTAGTCGATTGATGTATGAATCAGAAGCTTACCCCCTAGAAGCTTTTGATAGTTGGATGAAAGTAAAAAAATATCCATTTGTATTTGGCGCTTTTGTTTGGACAGCCTTTGACTATATTGGGGAAGGTGGTATTGGCTGGCATGGGTATTGGCCTGATAAATTTTCATATCCGTTTACGCTTGCTTATTGTGGGGATATTGATATCTGCGGAAATAAGCGCCCCAGCTCTTTTTATAGAGACGCGCTATGGAAGGAAAATCAGCTATCTGTTTTTGTAACAGCACCTTCACCTAGTTTTCGGCAAAATCCCAAAAGAGAAGATTGGTCTAAATGGCATTGGTATGATGTGTTGGCTGATTGGAACTGGTCTGAATTGCAAAATAAAGAATTAAATGTAGTAGTCTATTCTTCATGCGAAGAGGTTGAGTTATTTTTAAATGGAAAATCATTGGGAAAGAAAAATACCAATCAATCTACTAAATTCATGCAAAATTGGGTTGTTCCTTACAGCAATGGAAAGCTTACTGCTATTGGATATTCTAACCATAAACAAATTAATACCAGTTCACTAACCACAGCATCTAGTGCTTACAAAATAGAAGCTACCGCAGATAAAAACGAATTAAAAGCCAATGGACAAGATTTGAGTTATATTACACTATCAATTAAAGACAAACAAGGTAATTTACACCCTAAAGCAAAAAATCTACTAAAATTTAAACTAATAGGGGAAGGCGAAATTGTTGGTG
Organism: Chitinophagales bacterium; assembly: GCA_013297995.1. Classification (GTDB taxonomy): domain Bacteria; phylum Bacteroidota; class Bacteroidia; order Chitinophagales; family Chitinophagaceae; genus Sediminibacterium. The sequence continues at coordinate 49,925 of JAAFJB010000014.1, forward strand.
TAGGAAATGGAAATCCAACTAGCTTAGAAAGCTATCAAAAGTTCCAAAGAACTGCTTGGCAAGGTAAATGCTTAGTAATCGTTAAGTCAACCCAAAAGCCTGGTAAGATAATTTTGGAAGCCACTTCAAATGGACTTGTGAGTGCTCGTACAATCTTATTTTCGAAGTAGTATCTTCTACTGCAAAATGGTTAAAATTGAATCTTGTAAGTATTTAAATAGTAATTCATGAACAAAATAATTTTTATATTTTTTTACACATTCTTACTTAATACAGTATTATTTGCGCAGAACTTAACAAGCGTTTCTGGATATTCCAATCCCATCATTTCTGGCTTCCACCCAGACCCCAGTATTTGCAGAGTCGGTGATTCTTATTATTTGGTTACCAGCTCTTTTGAGTTTTTTCCGGGTATTCCTATTTATGAAAGTAAAGACTTGATTAACTGGAAACAAATTGGTCATTGTCTTACTAGAAATAGTCAAGTTGACTTATCTAAAACTGGTATTTGGAGTGGTGTTTGGGCACCTACAATACGGTTCAATCAAGGTGTATTTTATATGATTACTACCAATGTTACCCACGGAGGTAATTTTTATGTAACCGCCACCAACCCTGCAGGCCCTTGGAGCGACCCTATTTTTATTGATAGGGATATGTTTGATCCCTCCCTTTTCTTTGATACAGATGGTAAAGTTTATTACACTAGAAGAGGCCAAAAAGGAATAGTTCAGTCCGAAATTGATATTAAAACGGGCAAATTAGTAAACCCACTGAAAGTGATATCCAATGGCTATTTATCTCCTGATACGGAAGGTCCGCATTTATATAAAATTGGGGAATGGTATTATTTAATGACTGCTGAAGGGGGCACTCGAGCGCTACATATGGTGAATATAGGAAGGAGCAAAAGTCCTTGGGGCCCCTTTGAGAAATGTATCAACAACCCCATTTTAGCCCAACATCATAATTATAGTTTAATTAGATCTGCTGGTCACGGTGATTTAATTGAGGCAAAAGATGGTAGTTGGTGGATGGTGTTTTTAGCAACTAGGCATTACAATTATGATGCAACAAGTTTTTTAGGAAGAGAGACTTTTCTTGCACCCGTTAAATGGGTAGATGGCTGGCCTACCATTGATGAGTCGGTAGTAAACAACCTCTATATAAACTCCCCCATATTACCAACACAAGCAATGGCTTCCGATTCCAATAGAGATGAGTTTAACAAAACTCAATTAGGATTGCAATGGAATTTTTTGAGAAATCCTAGTGATGAATCTTGGAGTCTACAAAAAGATACTGGAAAGCTTAACCTATTTGGAAACTCATATAATTTGAGTGATATAGCTTCACCCGCTTTTATAGGACGTAGACAGCAGCATATTGACTTTGAAGCAGAAACTTATTTTACTTTTAACCCTACAAAACCAAACGAAGAAGCAGGAGTAACTATGTTTTTAAATTTTCAGCAACACTATGATTTTGCTGTTACTATTCGAAATAATACAAGGACTTTAATAATTCGTAAAACCATTGGAGATATAGTAGCAGAACAAGTTGCAATTCCAATTAAACAGCAAAGTATATACCTTAAAATTAAAGGCGATAAAGATTATTACACTTTTAGTTATTCACCCGATGGTGAAAAATTCATAATTGCGGGTAAGGGAAATCCACAGTTTTTAGGGCCTGAAATTTCAAGTGCTTGGACGGGGGTGTACATTGCATTATACGCTACTGGTAATGGAGCTAAAAACAGAAATGTTGCTAGGTTTGATTTTTTTAATTATGAGCCATTAGCTTCTCCATTTAGTAAATAAAATAAATTTTGTTTAGCAATTAAATTCAATACCAACGCTACTATTAATTTAAAATTACATGAAACGGGTAAAAAACTATACAAAAGAATCTTTAAAATTTTTTACGTTATTTTTTTATGTAATTGTATTGCATACTTCTATGCAAGCGCAGCTCAATCAATTAGTATTGGTTGAACAGCATCAATCTCCTGTTCTTTCAGTTCGGTCAAAAGGAGCTGAAAATATCAAGTGGGGCTTTGAAGGAGGCAGGGTAATAAAACTAGCCAATCAATACCATTTATTTACTTCTGAAATGATTGGCGATCCTATGTGGACGAATATGCTACTTGCTTATTGGGTTAGCAATGATGGGCAAAAGTGGACAAGGATATCAACCCTAAAAAAAGGCTCAGGTAATTTTACAGGGAATGATCCTCGCGCAGCACTGTGGAGCCCTATTCCTGTTTTTGACTCATTGGAAAATCGCTGGAATCTGTTTTATATATCTTATAAATCTGCACCTTCTTTAGCTACTAATTTTTTAGGAAACCACTATGGTCAGGTATGGCGTTCCATTGCCACTTCTGAAGGAATGGAAGGATTAAAAGGTCCCTACAAAGACTTAAATATTATACTCAAGCCAGATCAATCCAGTGACGACTGGGAAGGATTGCAGGGTACGGATTCATTCTTTCCTTACCAAATTGGAAATAAGTGGGTGGCATTTTATGGAAGCGCTCAAACGGAATATAAGCCCGTTAAATCTTTCTTAGTAGGGATGGCTGAGTCTCAATCAAATTCTGTTTCCGGACCTTGGGTTCGTTTAAACCATATATCGCCATTGCCAATAGAGCATTATTTTATTGAAAACCCAATCATAAGTCCCGCCCCCAATGGTGGATATATATGTGTATATGATTGTGAAGGAGAAAATTCAATCGGATGGGCTTATAGTAAAGATGGCTTTACCTGGGGTAAGGGAAATAAGTTGAATATTCAGCCTAGCTCTGGTATGTGGGCGAAAGATATTCGTACACCCTTGGGTTTGGTTTACGAAGGCAATAATAAATTTACCATTTTTTATTCAGGATTTGAGTCATTGCCCGATTGGAATAGACTACTTACTGGTAAAGGGAAAGAAACTTGTGCGATAGGAAAAGTTCTTGTAGAATGGAAATAGAATATTTTACTAACGAAAAAAAATTTAAAACTGAAATGAATTATAACAGATTTTATTACAACCCCAAAATGCTAAAAAGCAAATTGCTTGCCCTTTTTCCATTCCATTCAACTTTACAAAAAAAATAAATAGATACTTATGAAAACTACCATTGCGTTCATACTTTGCTTAGTATTTCTTACTGGTAATTCCTGTAAGAAAAAAGCCAATCCACCTATTGTTATTCCAGAAACTATTATAGATATTTCAGTAGATGCAGGAAGCATTCTTAGAAATTTATCTGGTAATGAAGTTGGAATCAACCTAGATTATTTAATGGATGATGCACAAGTAAGTGGAAATGATTTTTCTAAAACCGCACAAAGTGTTCAAAAATTAAGTGCCAAAACATTAAGATACCCGGGTGGGGAGAAATCCGATAATTATGCATTTGGTATACCACCATATACTTCAGCATCTCCTCGTACCATTTTTTGTACATTTCCTAGTACTGAGTCGCGATTTATTAATCCAGATTTCACCGCCAAATCCAGCGTATTAGATTTTGATGAATATATGTCAATCTGCTCACAAACAGGTGCTACCCCTTTAGTAGTTGTAGCGTATGATGCAATGTATTCTCAGTGGACTTGCGGTACTAAGCCTACTAAGTCTCAACTTATTGAGCATGCAAAGCAATGGGTTAAATACGCCAACATAACAAAATCATATAACGTGAAATTGTGGATGATAGGAAATGAATCATTCTTAACAACTTCGTACAATGGGTTCACAACACCAGCACAATATGCTCTTGATATTGTTGAGTTTGCCGATGCTATGCGAAGCGTAGATCCGAGTATAAAAATAATTGCGAATGGGAAATCAGATTGGTGGGCTACCTTATTAACAAGCCCTGCTGTTTCTAAAATTGACTATTTAGCTGTTAGTAATTATCTCCCCGCAAGCATTGGTTCGTATGAAAATTTCAGAACTAATAACGCAAGTTTAAATTCCGAAACCGATCGCGCAATTGCTTCTATTGAATTACTTGCTATGGGTGCCGATAGAAGCCGAATTGGGGTGATAGAATCTGAATTTAATAGTATTGATTTTGTAAATAATAAATGGGATAACAGTAATAATTTAGGACACGCACTCTGTAATTTTCAAATGCTCGCCGATGCCATTTGTAAACCTAAAGTGTTTAGTGCTTGCTTATGGAATACACGATGGGTTGATAATCTTAATAAACCTCAACATCTGTTCGACGCACTTCAGCCTAGTGGTGATTTAAACGCCTCCGGAATAAGCCTCTCGATTTTAGGTAAGAACTTACTCAGCTCAATGGTAAATGCAACCGCTGGGGGTAATGTAAAATCTTATGCTTCCTATAATAGTACAACCAAGGAATTGCGTATTTTTTTATTAAATAAAGAGTCTATTTCTCAGAAATCTAAACTCACTATAACAAATTTTAAAAATAGTTTTGTATTTGATAAGTGGGAATTCAAGGGTGTTGGAATTGATGATAAATCACCAACTTGGGGAAAAACTGCTAGTAATCAGAATGGGGCATCAATGCTGGAGTTAACCCTAAGTGCTAATTCAATAACTATGATTTCCTGTTTGCCTTAAATTAGTTAAATAGATTATTTTCCTAGCTTCATTAAGTCTTTAATTATTTATTAAACCCAATCTTATTATATTTCTAAAAATCTTTTTTTTATTCAATGTTAGAAAATTACGTTCTCGGAATTGATTATGGTACTGACAGTGTTCGCACCATTCTTGTTAATGCTTCCAACGGTGCGGAAATTAGCTCCGCTACTTTTTATTATCCCCGCTGGAAAGATGGACTTTTCTGTAATCCCTCCATTCAACAATATCGGCAACATCCGCTCGATTATATTGAAGGGCTAGAATTTACCATCAAAGCCTGTATTGAAAAAGCAGGCAGCTCCATCGCGGCAAAAATTAAAGCCATATCTGTTGATACTACCGGTTCTACTCCTATTGCGGTTGACGTAACAGGCACTCCGCTTGCCTTACTGCCTGCTTTTGAGCAGAACCCCCATGCCATGTTTCTGCTTTGGAAAGACCATACCTCCATTCAAGAAGCTGCTGAAATTAATACACACGCCACTAAATATTCCACCAACTATCTCCAATTTGTTGGGGGTATTTATAGCAGTGAATGGTTCTGGGCCAAACTCTTAAAAACCTTGCGCACAGATGAACAAGTGCGCGCTGCCTGTTATGCTTGGGTGGAACATTGCGACTGGATTCCTTTCTTACTCACAGGTGCTTCTCATATCAATCAAATGAAAGTAGG
>JAAFJB010000140.1 GCA_013297995.1 Chitinophagales bacterium
TTACAGCAATAATACCAGTGTAGAACAGTTTCTCAACTCATCTGCTTTCACCATTCTTCAAGCTACTAGAACACGCATTTCTAAAACAGAATATATCAGTTGCCCCAGTTGCGGTCGCACACTTTTCGATTTGCAAGAAACCACCGCCAAAATAAGAAAGGTAACCCACCATTTAAAAGGAGTTAAAATTGCCATTATGGGTTGCATTGTAAATGGACCAGGCGAAATGGCGGATGCTGATTTTGGTTATGTAGGCAGCGGCGTTGGAAAAATCACTCTGTATAAAGGAAAAGATATTATGAAGCGAAATATAGACAGCGAAATTGCTGTGGCTGAGTTGATTAATTTACTAAAAGAGCATGAAGCATGGGTTGAGCCTGCATAAAATACTATATGTAAAATAAAACCACCAACAGCAACCCTTTCAAACTTATTTCCTCACTTTCAACCCTGCCTTTTTAGCTATATCAACCCACTTATAATACTGAAAGGTTTTATCGGTACTCATAGCCACAAAAATACCACCTTCGAAGCCGGGCAGGCTAATAGAACTCACATCACTGCCATCACTTTGATTGGTTGAAACAGGAATAGATACCAGCAATGGATGATTGTGTTGTTCGTTCTTGGTTCCTTCTCTTGGGTAAATATTAAATCGGTTGGCACTTTGATCAGACACAAGTATATAACCCGTTGTATCGTCTAAATTATAAATAGAAATACCTTCATTATCTTCTTTAAATTGATTTTTTCCAAATAGTGCTAACTCCTCATTTCCCTTGACTGGATCTGCATAATATTTTCGTATACCTACTTGTTCATCCGAATAATAAATATATCCCAGTTCTTGGTCAACTGCAATAGATTCAATTTCTTTTTTACCCGAATATTTTCCAAATTTTCGCACCAACTCACCCGTAATTACACCAGCGCCATTGTTATTTAATAGGTATTGATAAAGGTATCCTTCTGCTGGGCCACTCTTTCTTCCTACAATGGCAAATATAGCTTGATCACTAGCTCTTTTGTACAAAGCAATGCCCATGGGACCTCTCTCTTTTTCTCCTTCAAAAACAGGGATTCCGCCATTGTCAATTGCCAACATTGCAGGTAGACTGAAAATGCGAATGGCATTTCTACCCCTTTCGGTGGCTACTGCAATATCAATATTTCCGGTTTGCGTTTTAAGTCCATAAGCAATATCAATATTATTCACCCGCTTCATACCAGTTAGGGTTCTGCTTCTGTCAATTTTTCCTTTCAAATTAAACGCATACACTCCACCATTGGAATCGTGTTTATCAGTACCAAGTATCATACTTTCAGCAGGATTGGCAGTATTAATCCAAATAGCAGGATCATCACTGTCTTCAAAAACAGTATCTGTTACCACAACTGGTTTTATGGCAATAAGATCTGCAGCACTTTTTTGTACTTGCTTGCAGCCGCCGAAAATAAAATACAAAAAAGCAAAGGTGAAAATAATTTTATTTAAGCGCATACTATTTTTTTGGAAGGTAAACAAAAAAATGGAGGTTCAATTGAACCCCCATTTATACATCATTGAACTTATATTAAAATAGGTCAAATTTCAAACCCATATTCCAACGAATATTATAGAACTCAACTTGCATAGTTCTTTCTTTAACGCCTTGGTAATATCGTAAAGGCTGGTTGGTAATATTATTTATTTCACCAAATAAGCGCAGCTTGGGCGTAACAGCATAAGATGCATTTGCGTCCACAAAAAATTGTTTGTCGTAATAACTGTCTTCAAAAGCACTTGCACCAATTACATCAATATAGGCAGCGGTATAATTAGCGGCTACTCTTGCTACTAATTTTTTATTCTCATAGCTCAAGCTTCCATTGAAAGTATGGGGTGCAGTACCAGGTAATGATAGATTGGTTCTTACCGAAGCACCATCGCTGGAAGTAATTCCATCAGCAGTACTCTTGGTATAAGTATAGTTTAAATAAACCCCAAATCCTTTCCAGATGCCCGGTAAGAAATCTAATTGGCGTTGGATAGAAAGTTCTACGCCATAAAAACGGGCTTGATTACCATTTCTAGCTTGTGAGTAACGCCATTTATCGGCACCTGCAATTGGATTTGCACCACCTACCGTAGGTAGAATTTCAGCAGCATAATCAGTAGATGTATAATTATTGGTGTAGAAAGTATAGAAGAAATTATTTAAGGTTTTGTAGAATACACCTCCAGAAATCAAACCCACATTTTTATAATACTTCTCTACCATAAAATCGTAGTTCACACTATTGGTAGCTTTTAAATTTGTGTTTCCACGCGTAATGGTTTGATCATTGCTGTTTACATTAATGAAAGGCACTAAATCAAAGTATGCGGGACGAGCAATAGCAGTAGTAATAGCCGCTCTAAAAATAAGGTCTTTATTGGCTTGGTATTTTAAATTAATACTAGGCAACAAATTATTATACCTTGAAGTAGTATCTTCCGTGCCTACCAATGTAGCTGAATTCCTTAAAATATTTCCTTTATAATAGTTTTCCGTTGCTTCAAAACGAGCACCTACTATCATACTTAATTTATCGGTAATTTCTTGATCTATTCTAATATAAGCATTGTACAGTTTTTCTCTTGCGGTGTAGTTCTGACCTAAATAATCAGCGGGGCTAAGTGCTTCTGTAAACTGTGGATTGTTTTTTAAATTCAATGCACCTAGGGCAATGGGACGAGCAAAACTATCTATTTGGTACTGACTACCAGCAAGATATTTAGGATCACTAGCATTAAAGGAAGGAACTACCGATAAATTAGCCAAAGAAGTATTGCCTGCAACAGGAGTATAAATATAAAAGATATTGTTTCTTTCTTTTTCTTTTCTGCTGTACCTGCCACCAATTTTAATAACCGTAGGCTTTTCTTTAAACAGCTTTACAGGAAACTGAATATTTAATTTGTTGTTCCAATCGGTTTCCCAAGTATCACCAAATTGCTCAGACAACCTTCTAAAACTATAAGCACTTGCATTTCTACGAGTAACTAAATCTACCGTAGGCTGCTCTGGATTGCTAATATCTTGTTTAAGAATTACGTTATTTACCCTAAAATCTATATAACGCTCATTGGGTCTTTCTTCACTGGCTCTTGATATAGCAGTGCTCCAATCTACCAATACATTCTTACCAATAATATGCTCACCATTGGCTTTTAAATTGGTTACAATCTGGCGCTCTAAACGCGTATTTTTTACTATATCATTATTAATTCCACCCTTTGTTTCTTTTCTAATTTCACCCCTGTACGAAGCAATCGTTTGTGTAGGTAAGGTAACCGCAACACCCGCAGCATCTAAAGGAACAATAGATCTGGTTCTTAAACGAAATCTATTTTCCCAATCGTTTCTTTGATTGTACATTCCGCTGATAAACAAAGTATTCTTTTTGTTTAATTTAAAATCACTCGATAAATTAAAACTCATTCTCCTTCTCTGAACATCATACTTTCTAATATCATGTTGAGAGAGAAATACAGCACCATTAGCCGCTGTAGCCCATACTGCTTCTACGTTATCGCTGCCATAAATATTATCGTTGATATTCATACTTCCAACAAAACCTACTGCTTTGTTTTTAGAACGATTGCCTATTACCAAACTCCCATTATACAAAGCTTTGCCCCTGATAGGATTTGTACCTGCACTTAAAGTACCGCTTATTCTTAGCTTGTTGGGTGCTCTTCTTGTTATAAGGTTTACACTGCCTCCAATAGCATCTCCCTCTAAATCAGGTGTAAGGGTTTTGTTTACAGCAACGGTTTGTACCATGTCTGATGGAATTAAATCTAATTGCACTTTTCTATTATCGCCTTCGGCAGAAGGAATACGATCTCCATTTAAAGTTACAGAGTTCAATTGTGGCGCTAATCCACGAATAATAATATCCCTTGCTTCACCTTGATCGTTTTGCATGGCAACACCAGGTACTCTTTTTAATGCGTCTCCAATATTTGCATCCGGAAAGCGACCAATTTGATCGGCACTAATAATATTGGCTACCGTTCCACCATTTTTTTGTTGATTGAGTGCTTTCGCCTGTCCCTTCAATCTATCTCCTAAAACAGTAATGGCATTTAAGGTTTTTACACCACTCTGTAATTGTATACTAAGCTCTGTAACACTGGCCACTACATTTATTTCTTTTGTAACTGGCTCATAACCTACATAGGTTACTTTAATACTTTGTTTCCCGTAAGCTACTCCATATATAATGGCATTACCACTTGCATCTGAAAAAACGGTCGACTTTTTACCTACCAACTGCACAGCCGCCAATGGTAAGTTGAGGTTGCTTTCATCTTCAACCTTAACTTTTACAATGCTGGTTTGTGCATTTAGGGTAGTAATAACAATAATAAAGGAAAGAATAAACAAGATTTGTTTCATAAACAATGAATTGAGTTACCTAATTTTGGTGCGCAAATATATTTGCACAATTTGCAGTAGTCAGAATTGGTGTGTTATGGATTTATTACCATTTTTTTGAGTTCAATAGCGTTTCTAAAATTTCGTTCATCTTTTTTTTTTGAATTAAGTAGATATGATACAGACAGATTTTTTAGTGATAGGTTCTG
>JAAFJB010000141.1 GCA_013297995.1 Chitinophagales bacterium
TTGGTAGCCTCCTAAAGCAGAGCGGAATCCTGTTTTTACTTCATCAAAAATACAAACAGTTCCATTTTTTTCACAGAGTTCAATCAACCCTTTTAAATACCCTTCTTGTGGCAAAACAACGCCTACATTTTGTAATACGGGCTCTGCCAAAACACAAGCAATAGGAAATCGTTTCATCAAATATTCAATAGAAGCAAGATCATTGTAATTTACCAAGTGAACCCTTCTTTTTGTATTCTCAGGAATACCGGCAGACATTTGTACAAATGGATATTCTCCGGGCGAAACCCTTGGTCCCAATTGTGCCAATGATGGCATTACTGCTCGTGATACTTCATTATGCCATCCATTATAGCCACCTACTGCTAAAATAATATCTTCTCTGCCTGTATAAGCGCGACTAAGGCGTATGGCATGTGCCGTAGCTTCACTACCCGTATTGGTTACTTGAATGAGCTCTAAGGATGGAACAGCTTTGCATACCAAACTGGCCAATTCCAATTCAAGTGCATTGGTGCCACTTCCAATAAGCGACCATTCTTGGTTTAAGATTTCAATAACTGCATCATTGATGGGACTGTAATTATGGCCTAATAAATAGGGCGCAAAACCAGCGTGATAATCAATATATTCATTATTATCAACGTCGTAAATTTTACTTCCCTTACCTTTTTTAAAAACAATATTGGGCGTTACTTTTCTATTTAAAGAAACTACGCCACCGGCTATAAACTGACTGGCTTCTTGAAAAATTGTGGTTGAAGCGGATGAATTGGCTTGACTAGTCATGAAAATGCTTATTTTTATTAACTATTTAAAACTGGTTACAAAATTACATACAAAACGTATACGAAAAAATGAAAAATGATTCTTTTGCAAAAAAAGCTTATTCTGAAATTCGAAAAAAAATTTTATCTGGACAAATTCTACCCAATACTAGGCTTAAGGAAGACGCTTGGGCGCAGAAATTAGAAATAGGTAGAATGTCAATTAGAGAAGCCCTTACAAGGCTGCTAGGAGAGGGTTTATTGGTTGAGGGAGAGAAGGGCGGATATTTTGTTGCGGGATTAACCATGGAAGATGTGGAAGAAATAAGATCGCTGAGGCAGATTTTAGAAATTGGTGCTTTAGAGCTTTCTGTTCAAAGAATTAACGATCTTGAATTATCGGTTTTAGATCAGATTTGCGATGATTTTACAAACATGTCTCAGCAAGGATATCTTGCAGGTGCTTGTGAAGCTGATATAAAATTTCATGAAACTTTATTGGAATGTTCGGGTAATTCCAAGCTGATTTCAATTTATAGAATGAGCCATATTCCACTCTTTCATGCAAAATTGGGTAAAACGGCCATTTTTATGGACGACTATAAAGAAACCGATGCTGAGCATAGGATGATTGTGAAAGCCATAAAAAACAAGGATCTTAACTTGGCTAAAAAAACCATGATACAGCATTTTAAGCGAGGGTCAACGGCTGTTTTAGATTTATAAATAGCAATTCAAGAACACTACTATAGTTGAATTTTATTGAGTAGCTCCATGCCCGGCTTTTGCCCCGCTAGTTGCCCCCCGTCTGCAATAATAACTTGTCCCGTTATAAAACTACTTTCTTCCCCAGCGAGAAATAAAAAAATAGGGGCTATTTCTGCTACTTTCCCCGGTCGGTTTAAGGGAATATACTGCTGCACAAATTTCTCTGTGAATTCAGGCGGATCAATCTCCATACTCATGGGGGTTTGAATATAGCCTGGGCAAACTGCATTTACCCGAATACCCAAGTGCGCCAATTCCAATGCCATGGTTTTGGTAAGCATAATTACCCCACCTTTTGAAACATTGTAATGGGTGTATCCAAACTCACCATCTAGCCCATTTTTACTGGCCATATTCACTACTACGCCCTTTTTTCTAGTGGCCATATACCTGCACACAGCTTGAGAAACATGAAACATTCCCGTTATATTAATCGCTAATATTTGATCCCATTCTTCCGCTTCAATATTTAAAAACGCTTTTTCAGCAGCAATGCCAGCATTGTTAATTAATATATCTATTGGTTGAATAGCTTCTGCCTGCTTTACCATTTCAAATACAGAGGAGCGATTGGATATATCTATGGCATACGAATGCACAGGGTTGCCAAGTAATTCCAATGCTTTTACTGCCATTGCTAGGTTTTCTGCATGGTAATCAACTAAAGAAATAATGGCGCCTTGCTGGGCAAATTGAAGGGCTATCTCATAGCCAATTCCTCTTGCTGCACCTGTTATTAATACGTGTTGTTGGTGAAATTTATTGGCCATCTTTTAACTAATTTTATCGGGTAGTTTTTGGATAAAAAAAAATCGTACACGAAATTATTATATATTTGGTTACAAAATAGATAATAATTTTGAACCAATCTATGATATAATGCATAAGAATTTCAGCATCAAGCTAGTGTTGTGCTAGAAAATCTTTTACTAAAATAATCAAATACCATTGAACATGAAAAAATCGCTTTTATCTTGGTCTGCGCTTTTTGCGTGTAACCTAATGTGGTCGCTACAATTTACTTGTATTAAATTGGTTCAAGATCAAGTGGGTGCATTCAGTACTGTTTTTATTCCGATGGTAATTGCCACGATTTTTATGTTGCCTTTTGTATATAAAGATATTCGGCAAAATAAAAATAGAAAACTAGGCGATTTAAAAGTATTTATTTTATTGGCATTGGTGGGGCAATTCCCGGCTCAAGTATTAATGACGCTAGGAACCCAACAATCTACGGCAAGTAATGGATCTATCATCAGCCTAACATTGCCAGTTATTTCAGCACTTTTGGCAGTGGTTTTATTAAAAGAAAAAATGAATGGACTTCGCTGGCTTAGCTTTTTTATTGCCATTATTGGGGTGTCGCTTTGTTCTATGAAAGATATTCTTGGAGTTGATACCAATACCCAGTACCTCATGGGTAATATACTTATTTTTGCTGGTGTTTTAGGCAGTGGATTTTACAATACTATGTGCAAAAAAATTGCACATCAATATACTGAAATGGAAATGCTTTTTTACAGTTATATTTTTATGATTGTATTATTATTTCCATTTGTTTGGCATTATGAAGGAAATAGCATTACACAGTTTTCTAGCTTCACTTCAAATACTTGGGTGGGTTTGATTTTACTTACAGTATTTCATAATTTTTTATCGATGATTTTATTTTTTAAAGCATTGAAAAATTTAGAAGCTATTCAAGTGGCACTTTCTAATTTTTTAATTACTTTTTTTGGACTACCTATTGCTGTGATTTTTTTAGGAGAAAAACTCAGTCTACTTTCTGTGCTAGGCGGTTTACTGGTTTTGGTAAGTACTATTTTAATTACACTTTGGGAGTACAAACAACAAGTAAAATCGGAGCTTGATTCGGGTATTCTGAAAACCTAAACCATGCTTTCTTCACCCTTTTAATTTATTATTCTTAAACAACTATTATATATGAAGAATTATTTTCTCTCCCTTGGTTTTCTATGTAGTTTTTTAATGGCTGCTGCGCAATACAAAGTAGATAGTATGTGTGGCACCAAAGTTAATCTCGATAAAAACGGGAAGTTGTTGGCTAGGTATCATCCTAATATGCCAGGAGCAGCTTATACCAAAGCGGTACAGTTGGCTGTTGATTTTTGGAAAAATTGTCCTAAAAGTCCCACCAACAATTTACCACTTTATATTACCCATTGTTCTATGTATAGAGATGGCAAAGGGGGATTTGTAGGTTCTACTTGGCCGCACAACCCCATTTGTGTAAATTCAGGAATGGTTCAAAGCTTTGCAATTGACTGGTACAATTTTACAGGTGATACGGCCATGATTTCCATTACCAAACTTGCACTTGATCATCAAATAAGTATGGGTACTACGCCATCAGATTGGGATTGGGCCAATGTGCCTTACGCAAGTTCTGAAGCAGGAGAAGCACTTTATGATGGAGCTTCAAAATTTGATACGGCTGTTACCGATGAAAATAAAGGAAGGGGCGACGGTTCTTATTCTTTAGAAATAGATAAGATAGGGGAGATGGGTATTGGGTATTTAAAGTTCTATCAAATTACCAACGATAAAAAATATTTGAAAGCGGCTTTGGATTGTGCTGATGCATTGGCAAAACATGTGAGAACTGGAACCAATAATGGTACCACCATTAACTGGCAAACCCTTGCCATCACTTCTCCTTGGCCTTTTAGGGTAAAAGCTAAAACAGGCGAAGTAGAAGAAGATTATACCGCCCACGTGGTTGAAAATCTTCGGTTGTTTCACGAATTGGTTCGAATAAAAAATACCATCTCATTGTCTGATCAGAAAGCAGCTTTATATGCTAGTACTGCTAAAACGGTAATGGATTGGCTCTATTCTGTAGAAGGACCTATTAAAACGGCTATCTGGAAAGGTTATTTTGAGGACATCCGTTGGGATCCCATCAACCTCAATCGCGTGAACAATTCTCCCATGGAATTTGCTCGATACTTGATGAAATATCCTGCCTTAGATAGTAATATAAGTACAACAGTTCCCTCATTAATTTGGTGGGTTAAAAATACTTTTGGTGAAAAAGG
>JAAFJB010000142.1 GCA_013297995.1 Chitinophagales bacterium
AAAAAGATGCGAATGGTAATATGAAAGTAAAAAGCGGACTAAACAACTATTGTTGGAAGCTTTGGCACGCCAATGTAATTACCTGGGATGGAATAGTAGTACCTTGTTGCTTTGATAAAGATGCTACACACCAATTGGGCAATCTAAAAACCCAATCCTTTAAAGAAACCTGGCATAATCCCAACTACCAGCAATTCAGGAAGGAATTAATGACCAGCAGAAAAAATATTGATATATGCGCCAACTGTAGTGAAGGGCTTAGTGTTTGGGAAGATTAATGAAACTTATAAATAGGTAAATGCGCTCATTATTATGGGAATTGAAAAAGATATTCAACAAAAAAAATTTAGAAATATATACCAAAAACTAGCGGTAAACCTAATCTATTCTACCAACTGGTTACTTGAAGAAATTAAAAAGTTTTTACAAGATGAAGACATCACTTCCCAGCAATACAATATCCTCAGAATTCTTCGTGGTAGTAGCATCCCATTAAGCACCCTCCAAATAAGAGAGAGAATGCTCGATAAAATGAGCGATACCAGCAGAATTGTTGAAAGATTAGTAAAAAAAGCTCTGGTTGAAAAAAAACTTTCTTTGGCAGATAAAAGATTAGTAGATATTAAAATTTCAGCATCAGGTTTGGCGTTATTAGATAGATTAGACCAAAAAAACGACCAGTTAGATCAAATATTAGCTCAGCTTACGCAAGAAGAAGCCTCTACAATAAGTGATTTGCTTGATAAAATGCGTGATACTGATCGAACACCTTAAACCAATACTTTATGATGAATAACTTTATTAAATTACTTTTTTCATTAGCTTGTTTGTTTTGGCTTCTAAATTTACAAGCCCAGCAAAGTCCCAACTACGAATTCAGAGGGGTATGGATAGCCAGTGTAGAAAATATTGATTGGCCAGCTAAAAGAGGCTTATCCGTTGCAGAACAAAAATCATCCTTTATTCGATTGTTAGATCTACATCAATCCAATGGAATAAACGCCATAGTAATGCAGGTAAGGCCCGCAGGCGATGCGCTCTATCCTTCTCAGTATGAACCTTGGAGTGAATATTTAACAGGCAAGCAAGGTTTGCCCCCTACGCCTTACTACGATCCACTGGAATTTATGATTACTGAAACCCATAAACGAGGCATGGAATTTCATGCATGGCTAAATCCATATAGAGCTGTTTTCAATATTTTTAAATCTTCTGTTGCTCCTTCACATATCAGCAAAATTCATCCTGAATGGTTTTTGGTATACGGAGATAAAAAATATTTTAATCCCGGATTACCAGCTGTACGTGAACACACCGTTAGGGTTGTTAAAGACTTAGTAAATAGATACGATATTGATGCCATTCATATGGACGATTATTTTTATCCCTATAGAATTGCAGATAAAGAATTTCCCGACCAAGCCAGCTTTGAACAATACGGCAGGGGTTTAAAAAAAGACGACTGGAGAAGAAGCAATTGTGATAGTATTATTGTGCAATTGCAATACGCCATACATAGTACCAACCCTAGGGTAAAGTTTGGTATCAGTCCCTTTGGTGTATGGAGAAATAAAAGTCAGGACCCAATGGGTAGTAATACCAAAGCGGGACAAACCAATTATGATGACCTATACGCCGATATTTTATTGTGGCTGAAAAAAGGATGGATTGATTATGTAACTCCACAGCTTTACTGGGAGCGAGGCCATAAGCTTGCCGATTATGATATTCTATTAAAATGGTGGAATGAAAACGGATATGGAAAACATATTTATATAGGTATGGGCATTTATCGTGCGGGTAGCAATGACGCATGGAAAGATAAAAATCAAATTCCAGATCAAATAAAAGCACTACGAAATTTTCACACAACCCAAGGAAGCCTATATTTCAGCAGTAAAATTTTTGAAAAAAATCCGAATGGATGGAATGATAGTTTACGTACCAATTATTACCGCTATCCTGCATTGGTACCTCCCATGCCTTGGCTGAACAACGATGCACCTGAAGAGCCCGTATTGGTAAAAAAATCTGCGGCAGAAATAGAAGTCACTTATAACGGAGATCTTGGTATTAAAGGGTTTGGCATTTTTGTGTTGGCAAGAGATCAGGAAATAAAATTCATTAATAGTCAACTCGTACAACTCATTATAACCGATAAAACGGCAATGGTAGACCTCACTAAAATTCCTGTTGCAACGGGTAATCGTATTTGCATTGCCACGGTTGATATTAACAATAACGTGAGTGCATTGAAGGAATTAAATTAAAGGTATATGGCAGGGTTTATTTTATTAATTGATGATGAAGAAAACCTGCGAAAATTATTGAGTCGCATCATTCAATTAGAAGGATTTACTGTTTACCAAGCTGCAACATTAAAAGCAGGATGGAAAATTGCCGAGAAAGAATGTATTGATGTAGTGCTTTGTGATGTAAAGCTGCCCGATGGCAATGGGGTTGATTTTGTACTGCCTTTTAAACTAAAAAATCCTTTAGCCGAAGTTATTTTATTAACTGCTTATGGCAATATTTCTGATGGAGTAACTGCCATTAAGCAGGGGGCTTTAGACTATATTACCAAGGGCGATGACAATGATCGTATTATTCCACTTTTACACCAAGCGGTAGATAAAGTGTTACTGCAACGGAAAAAAACCATCCGTGTAAAATCACAAGGATCGTACAGTCTAAAAGATATTATTGGCAGCAGTGCAGCCATTTCAGAAGCGGTTGCTCTTGCCAAAAAAGTTGCACCTACTAATACCAATATTTTATTACTAGGCGAAACAGGAACAGGTAAAGAAGTATTTGCCAATGCCATTCATGCTGAAAGCAAAAGAAGTACAGAAACTTTTATAGCCATCAATTGCAGCGCTTTTACCAAAGATTTATTAGAAGGAGAATTATTTGGTCACAAAGCAGGTGCTTATACTGGAGCCATAAAAGATAAAAAGGGATTGATAGAACTGGCGCATAAAGGAACTTTATTATTGGATGAAATGGGGGAGATGAATATTGAATTACAGGCCAAATTATTGCGTGTAATTGAGAACGGAGAGTTTATAAAATTAGGGGATGAAAAAACCACTAAGGTAGATATACGAATTATTGCTGCCACCAATAGAAATCTGGCAGACGAAGTAACTAAGGGAAATTTTAGGGAAGATTTATTCTACCGCCTCAATGGCTTTACCATTAACCTGCCATCCCTTCACCAAAGAGTAGAAGATATACCTGCATTAGCAAAACATTTTCTACAGAAGTATGCGGCGAAAGAAAATATAGAAGCACCAACCCTTCATGCACAAACAATTGCTTTATTACAGCAGTATATATGGAAGGGGAATATCCGCGAATTAAAAAATGTGTTGGAACGAGCTTGCATTATGAGTGATGGAAATATTATTTTACCCGAGCACTTACCTTATAATTTACTACAACAATATGGCAATACAACAGATCCCTTAAGCCTTGCAAGTGTAGAAAAAAATCATATTCAGAAAGTACTACAATATACCAAGGGTAATAAAACCAAAGCCGCAGAATTAATGGGTATAGGGCTTACCACACTTTACCGAAAATTAGAAGAATACCAGCTACCAATTTAGATAGAGAGAATTCAAAGCACCCTTCCAAAATGAACAACTGCCCTTTCATTTTGGAAGGGTTTTTAGTTTTTACTGGTTTCGCCAAACGGCTTTAATACGTGTAAACCCTTACTCTGATTGAATGTACAGACTTACTTATACAGCTTTAAATAGCTGGCACTGCTTTGGCACTTATGGGTTAAATAAAATTTATGTTAGCAGCTATTTTAATCATCGGCACCCTCATTGGCTTCGCCCTCTTATTCAAATTTATTAACTGGTTCGAAAAAATTTAAATCATGACCATACTATTCATCATTGCCATTTTAGTTTTCGTTTACCTATGCTATGTTTTAGTAAAACCCGAGAAGTTTTAGAAAGGTTTAAGGAATCGGAAATTCACTTTAGAAATTGATACCAAAAAAATAAAAAATGAACTCAGAAATTTTAGGCGTTGTAACAATGTTTCTGGCAACCATTGCATTGGCCATTCCACTTGGAAACTATATAGGTAAAGTATATAATGGCAGCAAAACATGGACCGATAGATTTTTAAAACCATTGGATACCATATTCTTTAAACTATCGGGCATTAATCCGCTTAAAGAAATGGACTGGAAGCAACACCTTGCTGCTTTATTAACCATTAATACTGTATGGTTTCTCTTCAGCATATTCGTACTGATGAATATGGGTTGGCTGCCACTTAATCCAGATGCCAACGCCAGTATGACTGCCGACCTCGCTTTTAATACTACCATTAGTTTTATCAGCAATACCAACCTACAACACTATAGTGGTGAAAGCGGGGTTTCTTATTTAGGTCAAATGGTATTAATGCTGTTTCAATTTATTAGTGCCGCCGCTGGTATGGCCGTATGTGCGGTTGT
>JAAFJB010000143.1 GCA_013297995.1 Chitinophagales bacterium
TACTGAAATATCGAAAGATAAAAAACCAATAACGCTAACCGAACACAAAATTGTAGCCCAAAAGGGTGGTAATGTTGCAAAAGCTGCACGAGTACAATTAGAAAACACGACGGGTAAAAAAGTAGTATAATTGCGCATGGTTTGTTTGCTGTAATTACCTACTTGTAATGCAAGATGCATCTCTTCTAACCAAAACAATTGGTTCTCGCCTAAAGCGTTTTTCGATAACTCATTTTTTTGTCATTTTATGGTATATTTGATGAACAACAAAGATCACGCATTCATGAATACCATATCCTTCAGGGAAAGTGTGTGCTTGAACAGCACATTTGCAATAGGCGGGGTTTCGTGCTCCGCAGACAGTTTAGTGGTAGCCGAAAGTTTTGTGCTCCGCATAAACATTAGTGGTAAAAACCCCGCCCATCACAAATCTGCAAAACGTTGGTGGCAATTTAAAAAGACTCTCCACAAATGAAAATTCTAAGATGGTTTACGAGCACAAATATTGATACAAGGTTTTCAATTAAGAGAAGTCTGAATGACTTGTTCCAAGACACCCCAACTATCACATTTGACCTAACTGAACATATTAATACTTTTCACCAAAATAAAATTTGGGAAAAGCCAAAATATAGAACAGAATATAATTCTATTTACAGTGAGTCAGAATTAAACTTGCTTAAATCAATTAAGATTCATTTACATTCAAAGGGTTCTCCCTATTCAAATACACATAACTATGAAAAAGTAATTTCAAACTACATCGACATAGAAAAAATTGAAAGACATAAGATTCTATCATCTAATATTTCAACTTCAACGCAAATTGCAGTAATAGAAATAGAATTTGATTCACTAAAAAAAATAATCGACAACCTTTCTTATCAAGAGGAGAAAGATGTAGGAGTACTACTTGAAAAATATTTAACAAGCGAAAATCTTGAAGCATTTTATGAACTAAGAGCGATAAAATCGATCGTTTGTGAGTTTTTGCAATTTCTAATATTTAATCTACATCTAAACTTCCTTACTCACGAATACGAATTCTCATTTACGGACAAACCAAATTATGTGGGATTTACTACAGTTTCAGAAGACTCCTCCATTCACTACGAGACAGATATGATTAGTTTTTTAAATCATTATATCTACTTTGATTTAAAGAATAATCAGGTTGCTGAATTAATGAGAAGAACTAGTCATTTTTGGCACTTACAAAATAGTTCAATTCATTTTTTTCTTGATGCTCTTAAAGACGAATATGTAACTCATACAAATTTCATCAAACTTGTATTCACTCTTGAAAGTTTTTTTGGAAAAAACATATCGAATGATTACATAACGTTAACAGTTCCACTTTTTATTGGAAATGACATTGCAAGAATGAAAGAAGTTAGAGCAATACTTAAGGAATCTTTTAACCAAAGAAATTTAATTGTTCACGGGAGTGAAGTATTCAATACAAATAAGACTGTCTTAATTGAAGGTAAAGCAACAAGTATTGGGACACTATTTTGCGAGTTAAAAAATATTATTATTCTACTTTTTCATTTCTGTATAAAAGAGAATCTTTTCTTAAATAAGAGTGGAACTAAGATTAATCACGAATTAATATTTAAACTTTTACCTAATGGAATAGCTAGTAAAAAATAAAACACTGCCACCAATAACTAAGACCTCGTTGGGTGCGAAGCACCTACAATGAAGTCTAATGTTGAACGGAACCGGTAAGTTACCGTTGGCAGCAATATTACGGGAGACCACTGAACCTAAACATATGAAAAAATTTCTTGAAAATATTAATACCTTTCTTGTAGAGCTATTAGGGCTTACAGGAGGTTTCATTTGGGCGAAAAACACAGATTGGGATTGGGAACCTCTAATATTAATAGCTGTATCATTTATTGGAGTTGTTACATTTATCTTATTAAGGTTCGTTCCAGACCATGAAGACAGACCAATGGTGGAATTAGAATTGACAGGCGATGGAGGCTTTCGTTCTCCGCCTGATTTAATCAGAGACGTAAGTCCTAAAACAGAAGATGGCACGGCATACGTTATAGAAATTGGAGGAACTTACCTATTCAATGTAAAAAGGAACTTTGACTTATTGATACGGAATAATTCAAAAAATAATGCCTACTGCGTATTGTTATACAAATCCAATACATCTTACCAAGTTCGCTTTGAAAGTAAATACAGTTCATTAGAGCCGCTAACAATTGACAAGCCGCTTAAATTGAAAATTGTTTATGAGGTTCATCGACCTATGACCCATGACGAAGCTGAAAACATTTTACAATCAAGCGTACCAGACGATTTTAAAAATTTCATTTTGTTAGTTGAATACAAAAGCGAGAGACGACGAAAATATTACACCAGTTTTTCTCCACGTAACACAAATGAGCATCTTAAGAAAAACCCCAACTTAGAACATTACGAGCAAATTTAAATACTGCTGGACTCTATCCCAAAAAGTTGTTTCTGTAATTTTTTTGACTACTCCTTGAGGAAGTCAGAAATTTTCCAGAACAACTTCTCTACTTGCACACTTAATGGGAGGATACCAGCTAAGCCATTTTATGGTAATCCCCCCACGGATAGCATATTGTAAAGTTGGATAGAAGGGTTGATTTATGCAAAAAGGAATAAGATGCAAAACAAAGAAGCTCAACGCGAGCAAATGATGTTAATGATAGCGGACTGGCAGGTCAGTGGATTAAATCAAAGAGCATATTGTAAAGCCAATATGGTTCGTTACCATGTATTTCATTATTGGTATCGGGTGCACCGATCCAAGTAAACAACAGATACTGGATCATTTTTACCAGTGAAGATTGTATCTCCGGTAAGTAAAGAACAGATTGCCATTATTGGGGCTAGTGGCATAAAGGTTCAGATACCACTAACCGTAGTAGCAAATCCTCCATTCTCGTTGGACAAATGGGGCAAGGTTGAAGACAAGGAAGGCGACAAAACTACCATAAGCTACGACCCTGCAACCGATAAATACAACCGTTTTTGGAGAGGTGTACCGCCTAAGTGCAAAGGCGACTGGGCATTTATCAGCCACATGATAGAAACGCTAAACGAACAAGGCAAAGCGGGTATTGAACATATTGTAAATACCTACCGAGATTTTGCAGCAGGCAAATTACAATCCGGTGTGGTGGAAGATAAATACAGCTATATAGCCACAACCGAAGAAATACAGGGAAACGATTTTAACCTTAACATACCCCGCTATGTAGATACTTTTGAAGAAGAAGCCGAAGTGGATATTGTAGCCGTGCAAACTGAAATTGATTCGTTGGAAAAAGATTTAGCCAAAGTGCAAAATGAAATTAAAATGCCTCGAATTTAATACCTTTAAAATGATAATATTCAAAGCAGTGGAATTCGACCACTTTAAAAATGACTATTGAAACTATGACAAAAGAAAAAAAATCAACCATTAATGTGCAAGGCACTGCTATTACAATACTCTCTCATAAAGAAGATGATTATATATCCATAACAGATATGCTAAAGGCAAAAGATGGAGATTTTTTTATTTCCGACTGGCTTAGAAACAGAAACACTGTTGAATTTTTAGGTGTTTGGGAAAGTGTTTACAATCCCAGTTTTAATTATGGCGAATTCGCCATAATTAAAAGTCAGGCAGGGTTGAACAGTTACAAGCTAAGTGTGAAAGAGTGGGTTGAAAAAACCAATGCCATTGGAATGAAAGCAACCACCGGCAGGTATGGCGGCACTTATGCCCACAAGGATATTGCGTTTGAATTTGGTATGTGGATTAGTGCCGAATTTAAAATATATCTCATCAAAGAATTTCAACGCTTAAAAGATGATGAAAATCAACGCCTGTCGCTTACATGGAACCTGAACCGAACGCTGGCTAAAATAAATTACCGCATACATACCGATGCCATTAAAGAAAACATTATTCCGACTGATATTACCAAAGAGCAACAGCAGATTATTTATGCCAACGAAGCCGATGTATTGAATGTAGCCATGTTTGGTAAAACTGCACAGCAATGGCGAAAAGAAAACCCCGGCAAGGATGGCAACATCAGAGATTATAGTAGCATTGAACAGTTGCTTGTTCTGGCAAATATGGAAAGTATGAATGCTGAATTTATAAAGATGAAATTACCCCAAGGTGAACGGTTAAAAAAGCTGAACACCAGTGCCATCACCCAACTAAAATCGCTTACCGGAAATACATCATTACGAAAATTGACAGATGGAAAAAATAAAAACAAGTAACCCAACTTGTGTAAAACTTGCACAAGTTCAATGGCAAATGAAAATCACCACAATCACAAGAATCAAAAAAATCACAGTTCAGACAATATGAGTAAGCAAACAACAACAAAA
>JAAFJB010000144.1 GCA_013297995.1 Chitinophagales bacterium
GGGAATTGACTTCTATTGTAGACGACCTGGCATTTCGCCAAAGTCTTATGGTAGAAGAAAAAGAAATTGAAGCCATTGTACAACAGATACAGCAATTTGATCCCGCTGGAATTGCTGCTCGTGATTTAAAAGAATGTTTGTTGCTTCAGTTGAATAGAAAAATATCAGAAGGTAAAAGTGTAGAGCTAGCTGTTCAAATCTTAAGTAAATATTTTGAAGAATTTACCAAAAAACATTACGAAAAAATTCAACGCAGCCTCAACCTTACTGATGAGCAGTTGAAAGAAGTAATCGGTCAAATTATAAAGCTCAACCCAAAACCTGGCGGAAATATTGGCGAAACAAATAAGGTAGAGAACTATATTATACCCGACTTTTTTGTAATTAATAACAATGGGCAATTAGAGCTAACCCTTAATTCAAAGAATGCCCCCGACCTAAGAATTAGTGAAGGTTACAGGGATATGCTGAAAGATTATGAGAAGGGAAGTAAAAAAGATAAGCGACAGAAAGAGGCCGTGCTTTTTATTAAACAAAAAATAGATTCGGCCAAGTGGTTTATAGATATGATTAAACAAAGGCAGGATACGCTTATTGGCACTATGGGAGCCATTATGAAACACCAGCAAGAATTTTTTCTAACGGGAGATGAAACCACTATGCGTCCCATGATTTTGAAAGATATAGCTGAGCTCACAGCATTGGATATTTCTACGGTGAGTAGGGTGGCGAATAGTAAGTTTGTGCAGACTGAATTTGGCACTTACCGATTAAAATTCTTTTTTAGTGAATCATTAAGTACCGATAGTGGTGAAGAAGTGAGTACTCGGGAAGTAAAGAAAATTCTGAGTGATATGATTCAGGAGGAAGACAAACACAAACCGTTGAGCGATGAAGTGCTTACAGAAATGCTACAAGAAAAAGGATATAATATAGCCAGAAGAACGGTAGCTAAATATCGAGAGCAACTTAATATGCCTGTTGCACGGTTAAGAAAAGAACTATAGATGATAATGAATATTGAAGAATCTACCACTACTATTTCAATACCTAATAAGCTATTGAATTTTATTGCTAAAGCAATATCTTATCTGTTTCATCCGCTTTTTATCCCTACTTATTTTTTTATTTATTTGATGCAATATTTCTCTTTTGAATTTGCAGGCATTACTGAGTGGCAATTAAAATTGAGGCTATTTGGTGTATTTTGGCTGACTGCTTTTTTTCCAGCCTTTGCTGTATTCTTATTGTGGCGATTGAAATTCAGTAATAGTATGTATTTGCGTACCCAAAAAGAACGGATTGTACCTTATATAATTACCATGTTTTTTTACTGGTGGATGCGCTATTTAAGTATGAATTTCTCAGATCAACCCGCTGTATTGAAATTCTTTTTTACGGGTATTTTTATGGCAACGGTGGTGGGATTAATAGCCAACAATAATTTTAAAATAAGCATGCATGCAATGGGAGTAGGGGGAATAGCTGCAGCAATTGTGCTTACTTCATTTTATTATCAAGTAGCCAACGGAGTACCAGTAAGTATTGCTTTGTTTATTACTGGCTTGGTTTGTACAGGGCGGTTGGTAACGGTTAGTCACACTCCCAAGGAAATATATAGTGGACTATTGGCGGGCATTGTTTGTCAACTCATTGCTTACTATGCAGTAATGTAGCTAGAAATGGTGATTTGCTAGTCCTGCTTTTTTTGTTTATTTGCAATTCATATAATTCAATCAAATGTGGTATAAGTTAGGACGGTTAATTTTACAATACAGGGTGGCACTATTGATACTGCTATTTGGGGGAACTGTTTTAATGACTTGGCATGCTTGTAAAGTTCAATTAAGTTACGACTTCACGAGGGCTTTGCCCACCGATAATCCCAAGTATATTGCGTATCAACAATTCCTGAAGCAATTTGGTAACGATGGTAATACCGTTGTAATAGGATTTAGGTCGGATTCATTTTATAAAAAAATATATTTTAATGAAGTAGTAGCCTTGCAGCAGCGCATTAAAAAAGTAGCAGGCGTAAAGGAAATATTGAGTATTCCAGATGCCATGAACTTGTTGAATGATCAGGCAAATCAGAGGTTGGTGCCGAAAAAAATATTTGAATATCCCTATACCAGTCAGCTTGCTCTGGATACTGCCAGAGCTGTATTTGAAAGCCTTCCTTTTTATCGAACCCTATTGTACAATCCTCAAACAAGCTCCTATTTAATGGGAATTGTGGTGAGTAAGGATTCTATAAATAGTAAGTATCGAAGTGTATTAATCAATAATATTTTAAAAGAGACTGATATATTTAAACTCAATACCCATACTGATTTGCACATAAGCGGACTACCATTTATCCGCACCCAAATAGGAGATAGAATTAAACGGGAAATGAATTGGTTTTTGGCAGGCTCACTTTTATTATCTGCCATTACATTATTACTATTTTTTCGTTCTATCAGTGCCACCATAATGAGTTTATTGGTAGTGGGAATGGGAGTAGTATCAAGTTTGGGTACTATGGTATTATTGGGATATAAAATTACCTTGTTAACGGCATTAATACCGCCGTTGGTGGTAGTGATAGGGGTGCCAAACTGTATTTATTTTTTAAACAAATACCATACGGCGTACAGAGAAACAGGTGATAAAAAAACCGCATTGGTAACCATGGTAGGGCGAATGGGTGTGGTAACCCTATTCTGTAATATAGCTGCTGCCATTGGGTTTGCGGTATTCGCATTCACCAAGAGTGAGCTGTTAAAAGAGTTTGGAGCGGTAGCAGGCATTAATATCTTGCTCTTGTTTTTTATCTCCTTATTTTTTATTCCATCGGTGCTAAGCTTTTTGCCAGCTCCAAAGCCAGCACATACCCAATACCTAGATAATAAATACTTGGCGAGCATTTGTTTACAGGTAGAACAATGGGCATTTAAACAAGCTAAATGGGTATATGGTATAACTGTATTGGTACTGATATTTTCTGTATTAGGTATTTTTAAAATTAAACGGGAAGGATTTATTGTAGATGATTTGCCAAAGGCCGATAAAATTTATACAGATCTTAAATGGTTTGAAGAAAATTTTGGCGGCGTAATGCCATTAGAAATAGTGGTAGATACGCAAAAGAAAAATGGACTTTTTCGAAACACAAAAACCATAGCAGCTATTGCGGAATTCTCTCAATATTTAGATTCTTCATTTGCCACAGCTAGGCCTTTATCATTTGTTGAAGGATTAAAGTTTGCTAAGCAGGGATATTTTGATGGAGATTCGCTGAGTTATCAAATTCCTTATGAATCTGATTTGGCATTTATTGGTCCTTACCTAAAATCTGGAAAAGACAGCAGTGGAAAAACAACAGCAAATGGCTTTACCAAGTTGCTCAACAATTTTATTGATAGCAACAAGCAGAAAGCGCGAATTAGTGTGAATATGAAAGATGTAGGCAGTGCGGTGTTGCCTAGTTTACTGCAAGCATATGAAAAGCGGGCAAAGCAAATTTTTGATACAGCCAATTACAAGATTAGTTTTACTGGAAGTAGTGTAAGTTTTTTGGAGGGGTCATCTTTTATTATAAGGGGACTAAAAGAGAGTATTTTCTGGGCTTTTTTATTGATAACGCTTTGTATGTTTTACCTGTTTAAGTCGCCCCGAATTTTACTTTGTTCTCTCATTCCCAATATTGTACCCTTGATAGTTACAGCTGGTGTGATGGGCTGGGCAGGCATAGCATTAAAGCCCTCTACTGTATTGGTATTTAGTGTAGCACTGGGAATAGTGATAGATGTAACCATTCGTTTTTTAATCAACTATAAGCAGGAATTACCTGCTCATAATGGAAAAATTGAGCCAACGTTAAAGCAAACCATTAGTCACACAGGAACCAGCATCATTTATACCTCATTGGTATTGATTGCAGGGTTTATAATCTTCTGTTTTAGTGATTTTGGGGGAACCAAGGCATTGGGATGGTTAACATCATTAACATTGTTGGTAGGAACTATTACCAATTTAATTCTGCTACCTGTATTGATTATCAGTGTTTCACGCAAATAAATTTTTTAAAATGGCATGTTTATAGCCGTAGGGTTTAATAAATTTTTTTAACACGCAGCGTTTTGTTAACAATTTCTGCCTAATTTTAACATCTCTTAAACTTAAAAACTGAATTATGAGAAAACTAGTCACAGTATTCTTGTGTCTGTTTGTGTCATTTCTTTCATTGAATGCGCAAAATAGAACCATCACAGGAACCGTAACAGATGAAATGGGTAAGCCTGTAGTAGGGGCTTCGGTATTGGTAAAAGGCACCAGCACAGGTGCATTGTCTAAGTCAGACGGAAGCTTTTCAATTTCT
>JAAFJB010000145.1 GCA_013297995.1 Chitinophagales bacterium
GCTTTAGAACAGCTTCTGCAATAGGCAAAAACGCTGCTTTTTATTTTGACCCCATCATCACCGGAGCACAGTTTGGCGGCCGCAATACAAGTTACGACCAAAGAAGTACGGGTTTGAGAATTTGGGGACGGGCAGGCAAACAGTTTTCTTTTCAATTTGCTTACCAAGACGTTTTATTAAAAGGCAAGGGCTATGATAGCACAGGTAGTATGGGCCCAGAAACAGGATATATTAGAAAAGATAGTACCCAATATCGCAGCCTAAACTACTCACAATTTAGGGGAAGTATTGCTTACGATTTTAAAAATGGATCCCTTGCTATTGGCCAGGATCAACTGGTTTGGGGCTATGGAGAAAATGGCAGAATTGTATTGTCAGACAAAGCACCTGCATTTCCATTTCTGCGACTAGATTACCAGCCCTTTCCTTGGCTAAAATTTCATTATACCCATGCATGGCTTAATTCAAGGGTAGTAGATTCGGTAAACAGTTATCCTTCAGGCAATGGTGGCATTTACGGCGGCGATAGAATTCAATTTATACCCAAATATTTTGCAACCCATAGCATCCATATCAAGCTGAAAAAGGGCTTGGATCTTTCATTGGGAGAATCTATTGTTTACAGTGATAGAATCAATATTGGCTATTTAATACCCGTAATGTTTTTTAAATTGTACGATAATATAGTGAACAATTCAGATATACGGGCGGGGTCAAATGGACAATTATTCTTCATGGCCAGCTCAAGAAATCAAATTAAAAACACCCATTTATACGCAACCTTATTCATAGATGAAATAAGGCAGAGTACTATCTTTAATAAAAATAAAAGCCGCAATCAGTTGGGCTATACACTGGGCGCATCGGTAACCGATTTATTCCTGCCTTATTTAACGGCTGGGGTTGAATATACTCGGGTGAATCCATTTGTGTATCGGAATTTGTTTGAAGCACAAAATTTTAGTCACCAAGGCTTCAGCATGGGCGATTGGATGGGGAATAATAGCGACCGTTTAATTTTTAGTGTACGCCATACGCCCATACCCAAACTAAGACTGTATTTGCGCCATCAAATTATTAGAAAAGGCGGCGCAGGTACTTTAGCAGAGCAATATTTTGCAGAGCCACAACCTCCCTTTTTATTTGCCCAACAGCCTACCCAAAAAGAATGGCATTTCAGGGCTGCGTATGAATGGTTAAACAGCCTTACACTCACGGGCTGGTACAGCCATTGGAATAATACAGGCGGCACTTGGAGCATGGGTGTGAGCTACGGGCTTTAATGTATATTTGTAGCATGATGAATAGGATTTTAAGAAGTATGGTATTCGCACTTGGGTTACTGGCAAGTTTTGATGGCTATGCGCAAACCAATCATACCGGAAAAACGGGTATGCAATTGGGCAATATGAGCGATCAGCAAATACAACAATATTGGCAGAAAAGCCAGCAGTCGGGCTTATCAGAATCAGACGCTATTAGTCAGCTCGTTCGCAGTGGCATGTCGCCCACCGATATTAACAGTTTTAAAAAGCGGCTTTTACAAATACAGGGCAGCTCTCGCCTTGGCAATTCAGGCAGCAAGCCCTTGGTAAAAGATACGGCTCAGTTTATGAGCGATAGTACTTGGGTAAAAGAAATTCCGCTCTTAAAAAAGCGCACTCGCTATTATGGCTATGAATTTTTCAGTAACCCCAACCCCATACTTCAACCCGATATACGGGTAGCTACTCCGCAGAATTATATACTAGGGCCGGGCGATCAATTGTCTATCAGCCTCACCGGCGTTAATATAAAAAATATAGAACCCACCATTAGTGCGGAGGGAAGAATTGACTTAGAATATGCGGGTTTCCTGGCCGTGAATGGACTCACCATAGAGCAGGCTACAAAAAAAATAAATGCCCAGTTGCAAACCATCTACCCAGCATTGGCAACAGGAAAAACCAAGCTCTACCTCACTTTAGCCAATATAAGATCTATCCGCGTAACCGTAATTGGAGAGGCAGAAGCACCGGGCGATTATATTGTAAACGGAATGGCGGGTTTATTTAATATACTTTATTTATCAGGAGGGCCCACCATTGATGGATCATTGCGGCAGATTGAATTGATAAGAAAAAACAAAGTAGTAGAACGAATAGATTTCTATGCATTTCTACAACATGGTATTTTAAACCAGCATACTCGTTTAGAAGACCAAGATATTATTCGGTATCCGCTGTACCAAAAAAAGCTCATATTGAGTGGGGAAGTAAAGCGGCCCGCTATTTACGAGCTATTGCCCAAAGAAACTTTAGCAGACGGACTTGAATATGCGGGAGGATTTACCGAATGGGCATTGAAAGATATGGCTAAAATGGTGCAGATAAGCAGTAGAGAATTGCAGATAAAAGATATTCAGTCTCCCGATTTTGGCTATACCATACCCCATCATGGAGACAGTGTTTTTATAGATCGGGTGCTCAACAGTTATACCAACAGAGTAGTCATAAGCGGCGCAGTGTATAGGCCGGGGAATTATGAGCTGAGCAAGGGATTGGGCTTGGCAGCATTACTAAAAAAAGCCGACGGATTAAAGTGGCAGGCTTATGCCAATAGGGGCTATATTAATAGAAGAAATGCCAGCACAGAACCCGTATTAATATCGTTTGATGTAGCTGCTATTGTATCAGGAGCACAGGCAGATATTTTATTAGAAAGGGAAGACTCTATTGTAATTGCATCACGAGAAAACTTACAAGCCAATTTACAAGTAACGGTAGCTGGGGCAGTAAAAAATCCGGGCGTTTACGCATATAGCAAAGGCATGCAGTTAGAAGATCTTTTGTTAATGGCCAATGGTTTTACCTTAGAAGCAGCCCATCATAAAGTAGAGATTTCTAGGCTTGAAAAAAACAAATCAGATACCCTAGCCAATCAGTTGTTAAATGTACTTACTATTGGGGTAGATGCAGCGCTGGCTCAAAAAAGCAGCCAGACTTATCTGGAGCCCTTAGATTATATTTTTGTACCTACCCTAGTGAATTACAAAAAACTAGGTAATGTAAAAATAGGCGGGGAAGTATTGTATGCGGGAGAATATGCGTTGGAAAAACGAAATGAAACCTTACAGGAATTAATCAGCAGAGCAGGGGGCATTACACCACTGGCAGCATTAAAAGACGTACAAATATTTCGCAATCAATTAAGGGTAGGCACCCATATTTTGGAGGCATCTAATGCCCCGTTTTTATTGCAGCCGGGTGATAGTATCTTAATACCCCGTAATGAGCCATTTGTAGAAGTGAAGGGAGCGGTATTTAATCCCCAACTGCTGGGATATACTTCTTCAAAATTCAAGCAATATATTTCCGAAGCAGGGGGTGTAACTGAAAAAGCAGATACTCGCAGGGCTTATGTGCAATACAGTAATGGCATCAATAAGCAAATAAAAAAATTCTTGTTTTTCAAAACCTATCCATCAGTAATGCCCGGTTCAAAAATTATTGTACCCGAAAAATCGGGAACCGAAAGAAAAGGCTTATCAATTATTGAAGTATCGGCCATTACTGGATCTTTAACCGCATTGGTAAGTTTAATAAGTGTATTACGCAGATAATTATATATGAGCCATATCCACCACCCAATTACCGATGAAGAGCCCGCTTATTCCTTTGCAGTAGTACTGCAGAGTTGGAAACGCAAACTCCCCTATTTACTGCATCAATGGAAATTGATACTGGGCTTGGCCTGCTTGGGAGCGTTGATAGGGCTGGCTTATAGTTGGTACAAACCCATTACCTATACAGCAAGATTAACTTTTGTAGTGGAAGATAGTAAATCGGCAGGCGGGGGATTGGCATCGGTATTGGCGGGACAAATGGGCTTAGACATTGGTGGCCTAACTGGTGGTTCGGGTGTATTACAAGGTGATAATGTATTGGAATTACTTAAAAGCAAAAGCTTACTCAAAAAAGCCTTGCTCACTCCCTACGATAGCAGCCAACAACAGAGTCTAGCAGATATTTATGCCAGTAGTTATAAGTGGAAGGAGAAATGGCTGAAGCATAAAAAAATAAGCCGGCAAATACAGTTTGGGGTAGGCAGTAGAAAATTCAGCAGAACGGAAGATAGCCTGCTTCATATTATGATGAAGCAAATAATAGAGAAGGAATTAAGCATAGCAAAGCCAGATAAAAAGCTAGGCATATTTGCCTTAGAGCTCACCACCCGAAACGAATTACTCAGTGCACTTATTTGTGAGCGATTGCTAAAAGTAACCACCGATTTTTATGTGGAAACAAAAACCAAGCGACTCAAAGGAAATGTAGAC
>JAAFJB010000146.1 GCA_013297995.1 Chitinophagales bacterium
GCTTAAAGCCGCCTGTATCAATCCCATCCTACATTATAAACTAGATATTGGCATGCTTCGTGTTGGCGATCCCGCAGACTTTATTCAGGTTACCAATCTTATAGATTTTAACGTAGAACAGACTTACATTAACGGAGTTCCACTACTAGAAAATGGTAGGGCAAACATTCCATCAGTGGCCATAAATCCAATCAATCGTTTTGATTGTAAAAAAATAACTACCGCAGATCTCGCCATACCCTTTACTGAATATCCAGTTAAAGACGAGCTCATTCCTGTTATTGCAGCGTTTGACGGAGAATTAATTACCCATCAACTGAACCTAAAAGGCAAGCTGGTAAACAATTATTGGGTATCTGATGCTGAGAGCGACTGCCTTAAAATGGTGGTGGTAAATAGGTACCACCCCGCACCCATTGCCAAATGTTTTATCAAAAATTTTCAGTTACAAACAGGCGCCATTGCTTCTACCGTTGCACACGACAGCCACAATATTGTAGCCATCGGAGTGGATGATGCATCATTGGCAGCAGCCATTAATTTGGTAATTGAAGCCCAAGGTGGCATAAGTTGTGTAGATGGAAAGCAGAAAACTTTGCTGCTCCCACTTCCAGTGGCAGGATTAATGAGTACAGAAGATGGATACCAAATTGCGGCTCAGTACACCGCTATTGATGCACTGGCTAAAGAAATGGGATCTACCCTTTCTGCTCCTTTTATGACGCTTAGCTTTATGGCTTTGCTGGTAATTCCGCATTTAAAATTGAGCGACAAAGGCCTCTTCGATGGGGATCTTTTTACGTTGGTAAATCCTACACAAAAAAAATAAACCCCAAATGCTTAGTGTAGATTACTGAACCATTCTATTCTTCCACTTATATTTACCAAATTTACCCAACCAGCCAGCCACTACCGTATAAAAAATATGTAAGGGTTGCATCAATGGGAAATATAAAAGCGTTTGCTGTAATCCATAAAATCTAGCTACAGGTAGCATAAACATCAACTCCACCAGGGTTTTAATCCCTATAAAATAAAGCACCCAATACCACAAGTCTTCTGTAAAAAATGCAGCAACAAATCCCACCAATATTAGCGCATTAAATAAGTACACCAATGCCAACACCCAAAATATGCTTTTCTCTGCATAGCTATCGGCCTTACTGGCCCACCTTATTCGCTGTTGCAAAAATGCATTCCAATTGGGCATGGGAGCAGTCTCCACAATTACTTTGGGGGAAAATAAATAACCCAAACGATTGGGGTATAGCTGCTTAATTTTATGCATCAAAAACATATCATCCCCACTTGCTAAATGATCAATGCCTTTAAACTGGCCGACCGCATAAAATGCCCTCTTTTCATACGCTAGATTTGCACCATTGCACATACTGTGGTAACCAGCCGCAACGGCTGCGGCGGTGATTCCTTGGAGACTGATGAAATCGAGCGACTGAAATAGGCTGATTACATTTTTCAGTTTGGTAAACATTACGGGTGCTGCTACAAGCACTGGATTTTTTTCCTGAATATATTGATCGAATAAAAACAGCCAATCTACTGGCAACAAACAATCCGCATCGGTGGTAACTATCCAGTTGCCTTTGCTCTTCGCTACAGCAATTTCAATGGCTCTTTTTTTATACGCATTAATTACTTTACCATCTAAATGATCGGCTAGGTTAATCAATTGAATAAAAGGATATTTCAAGGAGAATTCATTCACTATTGCCGCCGTATCATCGGTTGAATAATCGTTTACCACCAATACCTCCATTAATTCCCTTGGGTAGTTTTGCCGCAAAATAGTATTCAGGCAGACACAGATATTCTCCGCCTCATCCCTTGCAGGAATAATAATGCTGAAAAAAATAGCCGAAGGCTGTGGCCGAATGGGCTCGTATATTTTCAATCGCATAAACCAATATCGGTACACTAAAATTAACCCGCAATATGCAGCCGCAATTATTCCCAATATCACCGTGAAAAATGCTACCATGATAAACAAAGAAAAGATAATTCCAGCCGCTGCTATCCCTTTTTTAAAATTTTCTTGGTGGTTTCAAATAAACTGGCTTATTTTGATATTAGTTGCATAACTAACTATATGATAAACAACCATTTTAGAAGAGGAGAATTGTACAGCGTCATCAACGGTATGGCTTCAACAGCCGTAGCCCGGAGATTGCAGAAAAATTTTCGCAATGCTGGTCTCGATATCACCATCGAACAATGGAGTGTGCTCTATCATTTGTGGAAAGAAGATGGATTGAGCCAGCAAGAGCTTTGTGTTCGTACTTTTCGCGATAAGCCCAGCATTACCCGATTGATTGATAATTTAGAAAAACAATCCCTCGTTAAAAGAGTTGCCTCTCCCACCGATAGAAGAATTAATTTGGTTCAACTTACCGATACAGCATTGGAATTGCAGCATATTACCATCGACCTAGCCAACCAAACCATGGCTGAAGCACTGGTTGGTGTAGAGAAGCATGAAATTGAAATGGTAAAATCGGTTTTCCAAAGAGTGTACGATAACCTTACCATGGCCACCCTCGAAGTTTTATAACTCAATAACATATTAACTCAATAACATAATCAACCGAATAACCCAATAACATAATCAACCCAATAACCCAATAACATAATCAACCCAATAACCTAATAACATAACCAACCCAATAACTCAATAACCAAATAACCCAATATGCAAACCACTACTACAAAAGCCTTACAAGGCGGCGAATGGATCATCAAAGAGAGCAATCCTTTCGAGACTTTTATTCCCGAAGATTTTAACGAAGAACAAACAATGGTATTGGAAATGTGCGACCAGTTCTTGTCCACTGAAATATTACCCATTGTAGATAGAATAGATAAAATGGAACCGGGTTTAATGCCCTCCCTCATGGAAAAAGCAGGTGAACAAGGCTTACTCTCTACTTCATTCCCCGAAGCCTACGGTGGTCTCGGCAAAGATTTTATTACGGCTACTATTGTAAACCAAGGTCTCGGAGGTGGTTACTCTTTTTCCGTTGCAGTAGCTGCTCATACGGGTATTGGCACTCTACCTATTTTGTATTTTGGTACCGAAGAACAGAAATTAAAATATATACCCAAG
Organism: Chitinophagales bacterium; assembly: GCA_013297995.1. Classification (GTDB taxonomy): domain Bacteria; phylum Bacteroidota; class Bacteroidia; order Chitinophagales; family Chitinophagaceae; genus Sediminibacterium. The sequence continues at coordinate 3,122 of JAAFJB010000146.1, forward strand.
CTGGCAAGTGGTGAATGGAAAGGAGCTTATGGACTCACAGAACCCAATAGCGGTAGCGACGCACTAGGTGCTAAAACAACCGCCAAGCTGAGTGATGATGGAAAATATTATTTGTTGAATGGACAGAAATGCTGGATCACCAACGGTGGTTTTGCAGATGTGTATACTGTTTTTGCAAAAATTGACGGCGACAAATTCACTGGATTTATTGTTGATCGCGGCACCGAAGGCTTTACCCAAGGGCCCGAAGAACACAAAATGGGTATCAAGGGTTCTTCTACCGTACAATTGTATTTTCAGGATTGTAAAGTGCCTGTAGAAAACGTTTTGGGTGAAATTGGCAAGGGCCATATTATTGCTTTTAATATCCTTAATATTGGTCGCTTAAAATTATGCGCAGCTACATTAGGTGGGGCTAAAAAAGCGACTACCACCAGTGTACAGTATGCTATTGACAGAGAGCAATTCAATATCTCTATTTCTAAATTCGGTGCCATCAAACACAAAATGGCCGAAATGGCCATCCGCATTTGGGTAGCTGAATCTGCACTTTATAGAACAGCAAAATGGATTGATGATAAAGAACATGAATTGGCTACCAACGGCAAATCATTTGCACAAGCCCTATTAGGTGCTGCTGAAGAATATGCTATTGAATGTGCCATTTTAAAAGTATACGGAAGTGAAGTGCTTGACTTTGTAGTTGACGAAGGCGTACAAATACATGGTGGCAATGGTTTCAGCGATGAGTATATGATTTCAAGGGCTTATCGCGATAGCCGTATCAACCGCATTTATGAAGGCACCAACGAAATCAATCGCCTACTAACGGTAGACATGGTTTTGAAGCGTGCCATGAAGGGCAAGCTAGACCTGATGGGACCAGCTATGGCCGTTCAAAAAGAATTGATGAGTATTCCTGAATTTGGTGGCGAAGATGAAGGTGTTTATGCTGCTGAATTAAAAGCCATTACCAACTTTAAAAAAGCCATCCTGATGGTTGCTGGCGCAGCTGTACAAAAGCTCATGATGCAACTAGATAAAGAACAAGAAATTCTAATGAATATTGCCGATATGGCCATAGAAGTTTTTCATGCAGAAAGTGCCTTACTACGTGTGATGAAACTGGCCAATAGCAAAGGAGATCATGCGGTGAGTATTCAAG
>JAAFJB010000147.1 GCA_013297995.1 Chitinophagales bacterium
GCTTAAAGCCGCCTGTATCAATCCCATCCTACATTATAAACTAGATATTGGCATGCTTCGTGTTGGCGATCCCGCAGACTTTATTCAGGTTACCAATCTTATAGATTTTAACGTAGAACAGACTTATATTAACGGAGTTTCCATGCTACAAAATGGTAAGGCAAGTTTTCCATCGGTAGCCGTAAATCCCATCAATCATTTTCATTGTAAAAAAATAACCGCCGCCGATCTCGCCATCCCCTTTAATGAATATCCAGTTGTAGATGAACTCATTCCAGTTATTGCTGCACTAGATTCACAATTAATTACCCATCAACTGAACCTGAAAGGCAAGCTGGTGAATAACAATTGGGTGTCTGATACCGAAAGCGACTGTCTTAAAATGGTGGTGGTAAATAGGTACCACCCCGCACCCATTGCCAAATGTTTTATCAAAAATTTTCAGTTGAAAACAGGAGCCATCGCTTCTACCGTTGCACACGATAGCCACAATATTGTTGCCATCGGAGTAGATGATGCATCACTGGCAACAGCCATTAATTTGGTAATTGAAGCCCAAGGTGGCGTAAGTTGTGTAGATGGAAAGCATAAAACTTTGCTGCTCCCTCTTCCTGTAGCTGGATTAATGAGTACCGATGATGGCTACCTTGTTGCAGCTCAATACACCGCTATTGATGCACTGGCTAAAGAAATGGGATCCACCCTTTCTGCTCCTTTTATGACGCTTAGCTTTATGGCTTTATTGGTAATTCCGCATTTAAAATTGAGCGACAAAGGCCTCTTCGATGGGGATCTTTTTACGTTGGTAAATCCTACACAAAAAAAATAAACCCCAAATGCTTAGAGTCCATCATTGAACCGTTCTGTTCTTCCAACGGTATTTACCAAATTTACCCAACCAGCCAGCAATTACTGTATAAAAAATATGCAAGGGCTGCATCAATGGAAAATATAAAAGCGTTTGCTCTAATCCATAAAATCTAGCCACAGGCAGCATAAATAATAACTCCACCAAGGTTTTAATCCCTATAAAATAAAGCACCCAATACCACAGCCCTTCCGAGAAAAATGCAGCCACACCGCCCACCAATAATGCCGCATTAAATAAATACACCAAGGCCAATACCCAAAATATACTTTTCTCTGCATAGCTATCGGCCTTACTGGCCCACCTTATTCGCTGTTGCAAAAAAGCATTCCAATTGGGCATGGGAGCAGTCTCCACAATTACTTTGGGGGAAAATAAATAACCCAAACGATTGGGGTACTGCTGTTTAATTTTATGCATCAACAACATATCATCTCCACTTGCCAAATGATCGATGCCTTTAAACTGACCGACTGCATAAAATGCCCTTTTTTCATACGCTAGATTAGCACCATTGCACATACTGTGGTAACCAGCAGCAACGGCTGCGGCTGTAATGCCTTGGAGACTCATGAAATCGAGCGACTGAAATAGGCCGATTACATTTTTCAGTTTGGTAAACATCACTGGTGCTGCTACAAGCACAGGGTTTTTTTCTTGAATATATTGATCCAATAAAAACAGCCAGTCAACTGGCAACAAGCAATCCGCATCGGTGGTAACCATCCAGTTGCCTTTGCTCTGCGCTACTGCAATTTCAATGGCTCTTTTTTTATACGCATTAATTACTTTACCATCTAAATGATCGGCTAGGTTAATCAATTGAATAAAAGGATATTTTTCGGAAAATTCATTTACAATTGCCGCCGTATCATCGGTTGAATAATCGTTTACAACCAATACCTCTTTGAACGCTACTGGGTAATTTTGTTGTAAGATGGTATTTAAGCAAGCACTTATATTCTCCGCCTCATCCCTCGCAGGAATAATAATACTGAAATAAGTAGCCGACGGCTGTGGCCGAATGGGCTGGTATATTTTCAAGCGCATAAACCAGTAACGGTACACTAAAATTAACCCGCAATATGCAGCCGCAATTATTCCCAATATCACCGTGAAAAATGCTACCATGATAAACAAAGAAAAGATAATTCCAGCCGCTGCTATCCCTTTTTTAAAATTTTCTTGGTGGTTTCAAATAAACTGACTTATTTTGATATTAGTTGCATAACTAACTATATGATAAACAACCATTTTAGAAGAGGAGAATTGTACAGCGTCATCAACGGTATGGCTTCAACAGCCGTAGCCCGGAGATTGCAGAAAAATTTCCGCAATGCTGGCCTCGATATCACCATCGAACAATGGAGTGTGCTCTATCATTTGTGGAAAGAAGATGGATTGAGCCAGCAAGAACTCTGCGTTCGTACTTTTCGCGATAAGCCCAGCATTACCCGATTGATTGATAATTTAGAAAAACAATCCCTCGTTAAAAGAGTGGCTTCGCCCACCGATAGAAGAATCAATTTGGTTCAACTTACCGATGCGGCATTGGAATTGCAGCATATTACCATCGACTTGGCCAACCAAACCATGGCAGAAGCATTGGTTGGTGTAGAGAAGCATGAAATTGAAATGGTGAAATCGGTTTTCCAAAGGGTATATGATAATTTAACCATGACCACCCACGAAGTTTTATAACTCAATAACCTAATAACTCAATAACCTAATAACTCAATAACTTAATAACCCAATAACTCAATAACTCAATAACCCAATATGCAAACCACCACTACAAAAGCCTTACAAGGCGGCGAATGGATCATCAAAGAGAGCAATCCTTTCGAGACTTTTATTCCCGAAGATTTTAACGAAGAACAAACAATGGTTCTGGAAATGTGCGACCAGTTTTTGGCCACTGAAATATTACCCATTGTAGATAGGATAGATAAAATGGAACCGGGTTTGATGCCTTCCCTCATGGAAAAAGCAGGTGAACAGGGCTTACTCTCCACTTCATTCCCCGAAGCCTACGGTGGTCTCGGCAAAGATTTTATTACGGCTACCATTGTAAACCAAGGTCTCGGAGGTGGTTACTCTTTTTCCGTTGCAGTAGCTGCTCATACGGGCATTGGCACTTTGCCCATTTTGTATTTTGGAACTGAAGAACAGAAATTAAAATATATACCCAAGCTTGCAAGTGGTGAATGGAAAGGAGCTTATGGACTAACAGAACCCAATAGCGGCAGTGACGCGCTGGGCGCTAAAACATCAGCAAAGCTGAGTGAGGATGGAAAATATTATTTGTTGAATGGGCAGAAATGCTGGATCACCAATGGTGGCTTTGCAGATGTTTATACTGTTTTTGCAAAAATTGACGGCGATAAATTCACTGGATTTATTGTAGACCGTGGCACCGAAGGTTTTACACAAGGACCCGAAGAACACAAAATGGGTATCAAAGGTTCTTCTACCGTACAACTGTATTTTCAGGATTGTAAAGTGCCAGTAGAAAACGTATTGGGCGAAATAGGTAAGGGTCATATTATTGCTTTTAATATCCTCAATATTGGTCGCTTAAAATTATGCGCTGCCACTTTGGGCGGGGCTAAAAAAGCCACTACCACCAGCGTTCAATATGCTATTGACAGAGAGCAATTCAATATCTCTATTTCAAAATTCGGCGCCATCAAACACAAAATGGCTGAAATGGCAATCCGCATTTGGGTAGGAGAATCTGCTCTCTATAGAACTGCAAAATGGATTGACGATAAAGAGCATGAACTGGCTACCAACGGCAAATCATTTGCACAAGCCCTATTAGGTGCTGCTGAAGAATATGCTATTGAATGTGCCATCTTAAAAGTATTTGGCAGTGAAGTGCTTGATTTTGTAGTAGATGAAGGTGTACAAATACATGGTGGCAATGGTTTCAGCGATGAATATATGATTTCAAGGGCTTATCGCGATAGCCGCATCAACCGAATTTATGAAGGCACCAATGAAATCAATCGCCTACTAACCGTTGATATGGTATTGAAGCGCGCCATGAAGGGCAAGCTAGACCTGATGGGACCTGCAATGGCCGTTCAAAAAGAATTGATGAGTATTCCTGAATTTGGTGGTGAAGATGAAGGTGTTTATGCCGCTGAATTAAAAGCCATTACCAACTTTAAAAAAGCCATCCTAATGGTTGCTGGTGCAGCTGTACAGAAGCTCATGATGCAACTGGATAAAGAACAAGAAATTCTAATGAATATTGCCGATATGGCCATAGAAGTTTTTCATGCAGAAAGTGCCTTACTACGTGTGATGAAACTGGCCAATAGCAAAGGAGATCATGCGGTGAGTATTCAAG
>JAAFJB010000148.1 GCA_013297995.1 Chitinophagales bacterium
TAATGGTCTTGTTTTTCTTACTCAACAATCCCAGATCGAATACCAATGCAATGCTTAATACAATACCAAAAACCAAGTAGACTATTTGATGTGTGTTCATGTGTTAATATAATTTATTTGCTGTATATTTTTTTTCGCCACCATTGAAATAATAATCCCATCAACACCACAAAACCCACTGGAATTGCCACATTCAGCAATTGCCAGAAACTTTGCTGCGTTTTTACTTTCTGCTTATCAAGCAAGCGAAGCACTACTGTTTTATTCCTGCTTTCAAAAAGCGATTTTTCCGAAGAAAGATAATCAATACTATTTAGAAAAAATTCTCGGTTGGCAAAACGATAATTTTCCATCTGTAATATACCCATGGGTAATGGCCCCGTAGTATTGCTTACTTCATTGGTAACCATATCGGCATCGGCCACTACAATTTGTTTGCCCGCCTTAATTGCTGTTGACAAATAAGGCTTGCCCGTTGTGCGTTGCAATGAGTCGAGCACTATCTGAGAAAGTCGGTTAGAAAACAGCGAGTTAAACTTCCCTTCTAGCAATACAGCAACAGGTATATAACTCTTGTTAAAACTGTACAAATCAGCTTCGGTGGCTACACTATTCAGCGCTACAATAGCGGGTGAACTGATGGATCTGCTATTGGTATCGGTGGCCAACAAGATGGTTTTTTGAATTCCTTTTGCATAAACCGTATCAATGCTTGATGGAAATATTGATAGCACCCTATCCATATTTTGCGAGACTGGATTATGGGTTCTAGCAGATAAAAAAGGATAATAAGGCCAGGGCATACGCTGCATACGAATACTACCATCTGGATTTTTACCCACTACCAAAGGAATTTTTGAGCAGTTTAAATCTTGCACCAAATCTGCATTAATTCTTACCCCATATTTAAACAATAGCTCGTCTAAACCAAGTGCCCTATCAAAAGCGGTATATTGACCAGAGGTTTTTTTAAGGCTATCTAGTTCTGCGTGCAGCTTATCTATAAACCAAATAATATTACCACCATTCATAAGGTATTGATCGAGCTTTAATAAGTCCTCCTGAGTAAAAGACTGCTTAGGCTTTACAATAACCAAGGTTTGAATGATGGAAGCATCGGGGTAAGCTTGTTTTAAATTAAAAATTCCGAGTCTGTAATCACTGCGAAGGCTTTGTCCCAAATCGTTCACGGTTAAATCGGTTGGTTCTCCATTGCCTACTACATAAGCAATGGTAGGAATATTTTTACGAGTTAGTTTATCAATGGCAGTCGCAAATTTATTTTCTAATAATGCTTCTGCTGCATTACGAGTAGCTTCTTCGTCTTCTTGCTGCTCGTCGGTGATAATATTAAAGGGCTTGTATATTTTTTTACTGCTCCGAAGATCTACCGCAATAGGAGGCTGATTTTTTTTGTAGTGAACTAAAGCAGAAGGTATAATTAATTGATTGATAGATTTGTCTGCATCTTCAGAACCCATATTGGCTTTTTCAAAAACAACTCCCATTCTTGCAAGGCTATCGTATAAAATAGCTTTAGCTGTATCTGATTCAATGCCTTCACTTGGTTTTTTAAAAACAACTTTAATAAAATGATGCGCATGGTTGTTGAAGGAAGCGAGTAGATCGCTGGTAGCGAGACTGAGTTTTTTATAGTCAGCTGGAAGGGCTCCTGTAAGAAATACTTCTACAGTAATAGTACTATCAATCTCATTCAGCAAAGAAATGGTAGAATTACTAAGTGTAAATCTTTTATCTTCTGTAAGATCGAATCTGGTGGCAAAATAATTACTGCCTATCACTACTATTATCAGTAGTAGCAATGCTGCCCCAACCTTATATTTCTGCGCAATTGGTTTCATGCAATACGATTGATTTGTTTATTCAACCTTAGTTGTGTGAGGAAACCAAAAAAAAGAATCAAGGCTATAAAATACACCAAGTCTTTGGTATCAATAATTCCCCTGCTCATATTGGCAGTATGGTGTTGAATACCAAAAATTTGAATATAGTAATCAGCACCACCGCTAAAAATAGGAAGTTTACTCAACTGGTTAAAGCCAGCAAATAAAACAAAAGAAATAAATGCACCTAGCCCGAAAGCAGCAATGGTATTGGTTGTTAAGCTGCTGGCATAAATACCAATGGCTGCATATACTGCGGCCAGTAAAAAGAGGCTGATATAGCTTCCTATCATAGCACCCATATCAATTCCTCCTGTGATGCTCAATGCCTGCATAGAGCATGCGTATACAACAGTAGGTAATAGTGAAATGAATACAATGATCAACACCCCAAAGTATTTGCCAGCTACAATTTGTTGAATAGATAACGGAAATGTTTTAAGCAATTCAAATGTTCCTGAGTGAATTTCTTCTGAAATGCTGCGCATGGTAATGGCAGGAATAAGTAGCAGGAGTAACCATGGCATTAAGTTAAAAAATGCGTGTAGGTTGGCGTAGCCATAGTTAAGGAGACTGGTATCGGGAAAGAAAAAGAACACCAGCCCTATAATGAATAAGAACACTCCCAAAACCAAGTAGCCGGTTAAGGAACTAAAGAATTGCTGCCACTCTTTTTTACAGATCATCCACATGGCTCAAAACTAAAGTTTTATTGGGCAACTATCTAGGGATTAAGGAAATTTTACATCTACCGTCCACCGTCTTCTCCTAAACCGCAAAACTTTCTCCACAACCGCAGCTTCTGCTGGCATTGGGATTGTCGAAGTAGAAGCCTTTGCCATTGAGGCCATCGGAAAAGTTAAGTTCGGTATTTACCAAGTAAAGAAAACTTTTTAAATCGGTCACCACTTTAATACCATTATCCTCAAATACCTGGTCCATGGGCTTCACTTCATTATCAAAATCGAGCTTATAACTCAATCCCGAACAGCCGCCACCTACTACACCTACCCTTAAAAAATAGGCGTCATTGCCCACTACACCAGCTTCTTCCATGAGTTGGTGTACTTTTATTTTAGCCTTATCGCTAACGTATATGCTGTTTTCTGTTGCTACCATTGTAATTAGGAATTAATCATGCTTAAAACGATGATGTATAGCCTAGTGAATTCTTTCTTCAAATACCAGTTCTTCTAAGCCGTTTTTCTTTCTGTAATCGTTGATGGCACTTTTAATAGCATCTTCTGCCAATACAGAGCAATGAATTTTAACAGGTGGGAGATTTAATTCTTCTACCAAATCCATATTATCAATGGCTACAGCCTGATCAACGGTTTTGCCTTTTAACCACTCTGTTGCAAGTGATGAAGAAGCAATAGCAGATCCACAACCAAAGGTCTTGAATTTGGCGTCGGTAATAATTCCAGTTGCATCATCTACTTGAATCTGCAAGCGCATTACATCACCACACTCTGGAGCTCCTACCAAACCAGTGCCCACTGTTTTACTTGATTTATCTAAGGTTCCCACGTTTTTGGGATTGCTGTAATGATCGATTACTTTTTCTGAATATGCCATGGTTGAGTTATTAAGTTATTGGTTATTGAGTTATTGGTTATTAAGTTAGTGGTGTGCCCATTCAATTTTATCCATATCAACGCCCTCTTTGAACATTTCCCAAAGGGGACTCATATCGCGCAGTTTTAAAACTGTTTCACTCACTGCTTTAATGGTATAATCAATCTGGTCTTCGGTTGTAAAGCGACCTAAACCAAAACGTAATGAACTATGTGCCAAATCATCTCCCAATCCCAAGGCTTTCAATACATAGCTTGGTTCCAATGAAGCAGAAGTACAGGCTGAACCAGATGATAGGGCTATATTCTTATTAAAGCCCATCAACAAACCTTCTCCTTCTACATATTTAAAAGAAATATTAGATACATGGGGTAAACGATGTTCTATATTTCCATTTACATACGCTTCTTCTAACTGAACCAATGAATGCTCTAGCTTGTCGCGAAGTTTACTCAAGCGAACCGCATCATCTGCCATTTCTAGACGAGCCAATTCACAAGCTTTACCAAAGCCTACAATACCCGGTACATTTAATGTGCCGCTTCTCATTCCACGTTCGTGACCACCACCATCCATCTGCGCCGTTACTTTTACGCGTGGATTTTTTCTGCGAACATACAATGCACCAATACCTTTGGGGCCATACATTTTATGCGCCGTAAATGCCATAATATCAATGCCATCTTGGTTTACATCTACTGGAATTTTGCCCACTGCTTGCACCGCAT
>JAAFJB010000154.1 GCA_013297995.1 Chitinophagales bacterium
CCGTTGAATCGGCCAAAGCAATTTCAGCAACACCACAATTGAGGTGGAATTGAACCAATTCATACACCCATTCTTCTGCAATAACCCCTTCATATCTACATCCAAATGCGCATTGTATGCCAGCTCTTACGTTGATGCCTGCTGACTGTGCTAGGGCAGTCATTTCTTTAAACTCAATTTTAGCAGCATCAATGGTTTTATTGGCATTTTTAACACTGTGGGTATTACTGGCAGATAATGAAATGGCCAAATGTTTGAGTCCCGCTTTAATGGCTCTTTCAACCCCTTTGTTATTGAGTACCAGCGCGCTAAAAACAATATTTTCTGCTGTTGGTAGTGCAGCACAAATGGCTTCTGCATCGGCCATTTGAGGTACCAGTTTGGGATGAACAAAACTGGTAACCTGAATGCGTTGAATGCCAGCAAGAATAAGTTGGTGGATATATTCCAATTTTTTTTCTACCTTAACGGCGGCAGAAACTGTTTGGAGACCATCCCGAAGCCCCTGCTCTTCAATAATAATTTTTTTAGAATCATTCATAATAGTTAATGAAGTTAACTATTATTTATAAATTTGAAACTTAAAATAAAGGCATTTGCATAAAAGTTTACTCTTTGTAATTTCTTATTGTATTATTCAGATAAGTCAGGCGCAGTCGGCCCTGCACGTAAAAGACATAACCGTGCCCGAATCTAGTAAGGCAGACGCATTATGTGGTCCATTGCATATGGTAACTATAGCCACAGGCTATTTAGATAGTATAGAACTTTTTTATGTAAAGGGGATGGGAATGAAATTGGTGGGGCCTATTAATCTCACCAAAAAAGACAAAAAGCAGCAGAAAGAAATGTGGGATCTGGCATCTTCCTTCGATTACAGTCTTTATTTATTGCAAAGGCCGAATGTGCCTGAGAATATACAGATTAGGGTGATGTTAGTGAGTAAAAAAATTCAGCCCATACACAAATCGTACAATAGTCGTGAAATGGGACCTTTCACATTGGGTTTCCCAAATGCCAATCAAGAAGGGTTAGATTCTTGCTTACGTTCCTTAGGGTTCAGCAGCATGGCACCCATGCAGGCGGCTATATTGAGTAAGCCCGACGGCACCAAATACAAATATTTAGAAACCATTTATAAAGCCCCTGAATTTGTACACGCCGTGGGTATAGAAAGGGGGAATGGGATGCCACAGTTGGCGCCTTATGATACGGTGAGTTTAAAGGGAGGGCCTGGTTATGCAGCGCAGGTAGTTACTGGCATTAGTAAATCTGTCTTAAATTTTTATACTGAGGTATTGGGTATGGAGATAAGAAAGGATACGGAATGGAGAACGGGGGAAGGTTCGGCATTGGGAATAGAGCCCAATATACCTTTTCGATTTGCCATTGTATATTCAAAGGGAGCAACCAGTGGGCATTTACTATTCATGGATTTTAAAGACAATAAAAAACTGAGTACCAATACAGCACCTAAGCTACCCAATAGGGGAGTTGGCATGTATAGTTTTGAAACCAAAAGTATACGTCAAGTTTACAACCGAGCCAAAGACCAAGGTATTCGCATCATTCAAACGCCCGTAGATTATAAGGATCCGATCATAGGCTCATGCAGGTTAATGACGATGATTGCACCCAATGGGGTAATGGTAGAAGTGTTTCAGAGGAAATAGGTATTTGATAGCTTATAATTTACCCATTAAAAGCAACCATTCTTTCTTCTTTAGTAATCCACTGTATTGAAAAATAATTTCTTTTTTAGGGTTTAAAATAATGGTTTGCGGATAGCCTTCAATACCTGCATTATTGGCCAATAACAAGGCCAATTCATGGATGCCTGTTCCATTTCCATTGGGTAAATAATAATAGGTTTTGTTGAAGAAAACAATAGAATCTTTCTGCTCTGCATTTAGTTTTAAGGGCAATAGTTTCTTATTAATGATATATGCAATTGCAGTGTCTCTAAAAATTTGCTTATCCATTATTTTGCAATAGACGCACCAATCGGTATGAATATAGATAAGAAAGGGGAATATTCTGGTCGGAAATCTGCAATAATACCATTAGCAGCGTCTTCTGTAATAATGGGTAAACGCTGAGGACCAAATACTTTTCCGGTGAGATCAATACTCCAGCCAGCTTTTTGTGTAGTATAACTTACCGCATAAGTAGCCGTAAATTTTGGAGCAAAAAGTTGTTGTTGTTTTACAAAATTACCGGTTCCATCATTATTGCTTTGATAAACATCCATAATAGTAGTACCTAATAAAGCTTTTATGCCATTTCTAAAAGTCAAGTCAATATTTGCAGAAAAGCCTTTACTAGCAGCATGTCCATCAATATTATCATAAATAATTTTGGTGGCGTCGGAACTAATATCGGGAATAATTTTATTGGTAAAATAAGTGTACCAAGTACTGATGTCTAAGCCTAAAAATCCCCAGCTAGTAGGATAGGATCCAGTATAGTTAAGGGTGGCATTCCAGCTTTTTTCAGGCTTCAATTTTTCTTTAATTACCAGTTCTCTAATTCCAATGAGCGAAGCATGATCTTCTAAAAAAATATTTACATTTCTGTATCCATTGCCACCACTAAGGCGAAAGGTATTGTGTTTGTTGGGCATGAATTTAAAAGCCAATCTGGGTGAAAGTATTCCACCGTTGTTGCTATTATTTTCATAACGAAGTCCCGCCAGTGTAGTAAAATTTTTTGATAATTTTATTTCATCCTGAATAAAAATGCCTGGTTGGGCATCTTTAAAAGGTTTGTCAGTAAACCCATCTTTACTAAGTGTGGCGGAAGTATTGTCGTTTAACCAGATATATCTAAAGGGAATGCCCACCAGTAAATCGTGATTGCCAATTTTTTTATCCCAACGCAGTTGTGCGAATGCAGTTCTTTGGTCGCCTATATAAGGGGTATTGCCATAGGCAGCATCTTGTTTATGAATATTATAAGAGTATTCAAATAGTAGTTTTTCATTCCCTATTTTAATTCCATAATTACCCAATAGTTCAAAGCGATTGGTAAGCACACTTTCTGCGTAGATACTATCGCCGCCTCTGAAATTTTTATTCCAACGGGTATCACCGCCCCATCTATCTTCCCAGACATAACGAAGCGCCAGATTAAATGGCAGGTTATTTTTTCTGTATAAATTCCATTTATTGAATATAGAAAGTCTGTTTTGAAGCGCGATATCAGTGAATTGATCTTTGTTGATATCGTAATTTTGATTGTAATTGTAATAATTCAAACCCATCAATACCGTGCTGTTCCCAATTTTGGTTTTACCTGAAATATCTGCGTTGTATTCATTTCTGCTGGTAGCATTTATATCTGTTGTAAATTTCAATGAACTTTTTGGGTCAACTGTAATAATATTGATGATGCCACCCATAGCTTCGCTACCGTAAAGTGTGCTGGCAGGTCCTTTTACAATTTCAATTCTTTTTACAAGGCTGTTGGGGATACCACTGAGGCCATATACACTTGCCAAGTTACTTACAATGGGCATGCCATCAATTAACACCATTGTATAAGCGCCTTCCATTCCATTTATGTGAATATCACCCGTATTACAAACATTACAATTCAACTGGGGTTGAACGCCGTTGATGATTTGTAGGGCGTCAAAAAAAGAGGGCGTTACATTTTTCTTAAAAAATTTAGCAGCGTAAGATTCAACAGGGATGGGACTTTCCATCTTTCTCACTTCTTTTTGTGTGCCGCTGATTACCACTTCTTGCAACATTTCTACGGC
>JAAFJB010000015.1 GCA_013297995.1 Chitinophagales bacterium
ATTCCTAAAACTGCCTTTTTTATACCATTCACATTGCTCAATTTTTATATATTCATATTGAAACAAAATTTTATAATAATTAACCGATCCAAAATATTGATTTTCAATTAATAATGACTGCATAATAAAATTTGTTTAACGAGGTGGTGTATTGAAAATAATAATCCATTAAAAGGCGTAATATATTTGCTATAAAAAATAAGTTTTACTTTATAATTATTTAATTATCAATATATTATCCAAAATAAAATTGACTATAAAATTTAGTTTTCATTTTTCACTATTTAATTGCATAAAAAACTAATATTATTAGTAATAAAGATACGCTAAATTAGGCTAAGTAGTTGCGCTAAATGCAGAACTCCTACCCTAGTAGCTGATTTCACCATTGTAAGGAAATCCTGTTCAAATTAAACCTTGGGTTAAAATAATAACCCTACTTGCTTTAGAAGTAGGTAGGGTTATTGATATTGATTTCCCCAACCCAATAAATAAATAAACTAGTTTTGTAAATAATGGTATTTATTCTTTTTAACCCTTTACCATAAATCATATACAGCCAATACATGAAGAAATTAAACCTAAGCATAGAGAAATCAGTTCAAGTATATTTATTATTTCTGCTTTTTTTATTCGCTTCTTGCGCAACACCCAAAAATTTTGAATACCGTGATACCCGAAATATAAAACTGAATAGTTTGGGCTTTAACGAGTCTACCCTCAGCTTTGAACTAGTATATTTTAACCCCAATAATTTTGGTATGGATTTGAAAACGGTGGATAGTGAAGTGTATATTGACAGTCTCTACCTGGGTAAATTTCAACTGGACACTTTGATGCATATTCCGAAACTAAGTGAATTTACCCTGCCTTCTACCATTCAATTAGACATGCGCAACCTAATGAAAAACGCAGCCAAACTGATGTTTAAAAAAGAGGTATCGATTCAAGCAAAAGGCACCGTAAAAGCAGGTAAGGGCGGCTTTTACAAAACAGTTCCCTTTACCTATGAAACCAAACAATCACTCAGCCTATTTTAGCATTTTTCAGGAAATTAACCACAATTAATAATAGGGTTGTATATGGCAGGGTTTTTTAGGCTGGGGGCCACCACCCTCTTCCGCACGCTTACAAATAGGTGGTAATTTGACATAAGATTCTGGCTCCGCCTTATCAGTATCCGCATCAAATCCTGCATTGTTTAAAGCTGCTTTTATCATAGCCGCATTGGTTCTATCGGGCCAATACTGAACTTTAATTTCGCCTTGTAATAGGTTTATTTTCCATTGAATCATACCCGATTCCATGTTGGCCTTATTCTCCACTACCAAGTATTTTTCTAGCATTACTTTACATTCCCAACACTTTAAATTGGCCGATTTAATGGTTACCCATTCCTGTTTGGGCATTTGTGCTTTTAGGCTCGCAAAGCAGAAGCTGCATAAAATAATAATCATGTATTTCATCGGTCTGTTTTTTAATTACTTATTCTGCATTCCTACCCCACCCACTTGGGTTTTTACTCCATTCCAATAAAGTATCTTTATCTGTAGCTGATACCATTGCTTTTTCAATAGCCAAATCTATTAGGGTACCATAATTAGTCAACGAACTTGTAGGAACTCCCGCATCGGCACAGGCTTTGGTTGCAGCTTCAAATCCATAGGTAAATATACTTACCATTCCAATCACTTCTACGCCAGCAGCGCGCAGCACTTCTACCACTTGGAGACTACTCTTACCCGTAGATATAAGATCTTCTATCACCAATACCCGCTGCCCAGGCTCAAAAGCACCTTCTATCTGGTTTCCCAACCCATGCTCTTTGGGCTTGGGACGCACATATATAAAAGGCAGTTTTAACTGGTCAGCCGCCATAGCTCCCCAAGGAATTCCTGCCGTTGCTACTCCCGCCAATAAATCTGCCTGCGGATACAATTCAAATATAATATTGCAAAGCTCACTCTTAATAAATTCGCGGATATAAGGAAACGATAATACTTTTCGGTTATCGCAGTAAATGGGACTCTTCCATCCACTGGCCCAGGTAAAGGGACTGGATGGACTCAATTTAACCGCTTTAACCTGTAATAATTTCTCAGCAACCGCTTTTTCGTTTGTCATGCTGCGAAAGTAAATCCATTTTTTGAATGGTGAAATACAGAATTTAATGCACCTTAGCTTTTATGGAAAAAAAGCGCATTATTGCAGCCGGTGGATTGGTAATAAATGGAGAGAATAAACTACTCATGATTTTTAGAAGGGGCTTTTGGGATTTACCAAAAGGAAAGTTAGATGATGGGGAAACAATTGAAGCCTGTGCTATAAGAGAAGTGGAAGAAGAAACGGGTGTAACTGATATTGAATTGGGTGATTTGATCACCATTACTCACCACGAATATTTTGATACTTACTTGCAAGAATCGGTAATTAAAGAAAGTCACTGGTATGCCATGAAAGTAAAAGGCAGCCCTACACTTATTCCGCAGACAGAAGAAGATATTACCGATATTGAATGGGTAGCTGCCATTACCCGAGATGCCTATTTAAAAAAATCCTATCCCAGCATTCAGGAAGTGGCGCGTATTTTCTTTTAATTTTATAGTGAATTAATCACCGCCTGTGGAAGAAATGGTGAAGCATTGCCACCATTACGCAAAATATCGCGAACAATGGTAGAGGCAACAGATGTGTACTTGGGTTCTCCGGTTAAAAAAATAGTCTCCACCTCATTGTCCAGTGTTCTATTGGCGTCTGCAATGGTTTTCTCATATTCAAAATCACTCACGTAACGGATGCCCCTGAGTATAAATCTGGCACCAATTTTTTTACAGTAATGAATGGTGAGTCCATCATAAATCACACTCTCTACTTTGGGTTCATTGGCATAAATTTCATTAAACCACTCCATGCGCTGTTCCGCAGAAAACATAGGATTTTTTGAAGAGTTGATGCCAATACCCACAATTATTTTATCGAATAATGGGAGTGCTCTATTAATAATATCTGTATGCCCCAAAGTAACTGGGTCAAAAGTACCAGGGAAAAGACAAATGCGTTGCATATTGATTTGTTTGATCGTTTGTGAGTACTTTTTTTATTCGTCTATCCCTCTCTGCCCGCCAGCAGGTACAATACCGCCATTCGAACTGCCACCCCATTTTCTACCTGATTTAATATAATGGAATTAGGCCCATCGGCTACCTCACTGTCCATTTCAACACCACGGTTGATGGGTCCTGGATGCATGATTACAATATTTTTCCCCAGTCCATCCAACATTTTCTGCTTGATGCCGTAAGCAAGATTGTATTCGCGTAGGGAAGAAAAAAGCGGCTGATTTTGTCGCTCCAACTGAATCCGCAATACATTAGCCACATCACACCATTGCAATGCCTGCTGTAAGTTATACGTTACTTTAACCCCTAGGGCTTCTCCTATATATTTGGGAATTAAAGTGGGGGGGCCAACCACCATAACTTCCGCTCCCATTTTGCGCAATAAATACATATTGCTGAGTGCAACGCGACTGTGCATAATATCTCCTATAATAGCTACCCTTACCCCTTCTAGCGTTCCTAATTTCTCCTGCATAGAAAATGCATCCAGCAATGCTTGAGTTGGATGCTCATTAATGCCATCGCCTGCGTTTACAATAGCTGCGGGAATATATTTGGCTAGAAAATGAGGGGCTCCTGAGGCACTATGCCGCATCACCACCATATCTACTTTCATGCTCAATATATTGTTAACCGTATCTAATAAGGTTTCTCCTTTTGCTGCAGAAGAACTGCTGGCAGTAAAATTAAGTGTGTCCGCAGAGAGCCTTCTTTCTGCCAATTCAAAAGACATTCTAGTTCGGGTTGAATTCTCATAAAAGAGATTCACAATGGTAACGTCTCGCAGTGAGGGTACTTTCTTTACTGGCCTTTGAAGCACTTCTTTAAACTGTGTTGCAGTTGAAAGAATAAGCTGTATATCCTCTTTTAGGAGGTCTTTGATACCAAGTAAATGTTTGGTAGATAGTTTCATTAAAAATCAAAATTAGTGAATTACACCAAAACAACTTCGTCTTTTTCATCCTTTTCCCGCCAATTCACTTTTACCCGATCTGTTACAATGGTGTCAATGGCTTTGCCAGCAAAGTCGGGTTGAATGGGTAGCTCTCTACTAAAACGCCTGTCAATGAGTACACATAATGCCACTTTAGAGGGCCTACCAAAATCGAGTAAAGCATCCAGCGCAGCGCGTATGGTTCGACCTGTGTACAATACATCATCAATTAGAATGACTGTTTTGCCTTCTATACTAAATGGTATATCGGTGGCATTGGCAATATGGAGACTCTTGCGAACATCGTCCCGGTAAAAAGTGATATCTAATTTGCCATAATGCAGTTTTTTTTCTGGAAGTATTCCCTCCAATTCAGCTACAATACGATCACTCAAATATATACCCCTCGGCTGCAAACCAATCAATACGGTATTTTCTAGTTCAGCATTGTTTTCTAGCATCTGGTGCGCCAATCGCTTTACCGTTAATGCCATTTGCTGTTCGGATAAAATAGTAGTCAATTTAAAAATTTGAATAAAAATAAATCCTTTCTTCCATACCTAAGCCAATAAATTAGCTGGGTTCTCCCTTACTTTGCAGGGCATGCTACAACTTCAAGAAATAGAATTGGTGCAGTTTAGGAATTATACCCAGCAAAAAATCAGTTTTACGGAGCGGATTGTAGCGGTTTGTGGACTCAATGGTACTGGCAAGACCAACCTATTAGATGCTATTTACTACCTCGGTTTCTCCCGCAGTTATTTTAGTAGAACCGATGCGCAGAATGTACAACATGGTAATTTTGGGATGCGCTTATCGGGACAGTTTACCCTACTAAACAATCCTTATACCATCACTTGTATACTTCGCGAAAACAATCGGAAAGAGCTGACCGTAAACGATGAATTGTATAAAAAAATTTCTGATCATGTAGGTAAATTCCCTTGTGTAATGATTGCACCCGATGATATTGCATTAATTGCAGGAGGTGGGGAAGAAAGAAGAAAATTGATAGATACTATTTTATCGCAAACCGATCACCAGTACTTAATTAGTTTAATCAGCTACACAAAAATTCTACAACAACGCAATGGCTTTTTAAAGCAGCAAGAAGCATCTGGAAATATAGATCAAACCCTACTTTCTACATTGAATGAGCAACTGGTTCAATCTGGCAATTATTTGTTTGAAGAACGAAAAAAATTTCTGGATCAGTTTATACCACTGATTGAAGAAAAGTACCAAGAAATTGCTGGAAAAACAGATGAGCTCACCATGAGCTATGAGAGCCAGTTGCTTACGCTAAGCTTCGGTGATTTACTGGCTAATTCTTTTAAAAAAGACCTTTTATTGCAAAGAACTACCAAGGGCATTCACCGCGATGACCTGCTCATTCAATTGAACCAATACGCATTTAAGTCAGAAGCATCACAGGGGCAGCGCAAGAGTTTACTATTTGCTATTAAATTGGCTGAATGGCAATACCTGAAAGAAAAGAAAGGCTTCCCCCCTATTTTATTATTGGATGATATTTTTGAGAAAC
Organism: Chitinophagales bacterium; assembly: GCA_013297995.1. Taxonomy (GTDB): domain Bacteria; phylum Bacteroidota; class Bacteroidia; order Chitinophagales; family Chitinophagaceae; genus Sediminibacterium. The sequence goes on from JAAFJB010000015.1 coordinate 5,597, forward strand.
TAGACGAGAAACGCATGTTCCAATTGTTGAAAAGTGTTTGTAGTACAGCATATGGTCAAGTTTTTATCACCGATACCCATGCAGTTCGCCTAAAAGCGCAATTGGAACAAACAGGCACTGCTTTTCAGTTACTAGAATTATAAGAAGCTGTACCTTTACACTATGGCTGAAATGCATATAGGCGACGCAATTAAGGGATTAATTAAGAAAAGTAATTTAAAAAATGGCATTCGTGCTGTTCAGATAGAAGAAATTTGGGAACAGTTAATGGGTAAAACCATTGCGAAGTACACCGATAAAATTCAAATCATACAGCGTAAACTTTTTATTCATACCAATATAGGTCCCTTAAAAAACGAACTTCAATACCAAAAGCCACAGATCATTCAACGAATTAATGAAGCATTTGGCGAAGAAATTATTAACGAAGTTGTGATTCAATAAACAGCTAATTAGCGGCCTGCCCTGAATCTACTTTTGGGTAAATATATTAAGTACTAAAAATGATATCTATTTGCGTCTACATAGCTAAACTTACCAATAATGGTAGCACTTTTCATTACTAAAAATGTAGGTTTTACCCTAGCAGCGGTTTTGAGAACTGTGGCATCACAATTTAATGCTATAATTTCTGGAAAAAAAGCTTTCAACGGCTCTGCTTCTGCAGACACAATGATGATTGGAATATGTTTTGTGTGTAATTTTTGTAAAATAGGTTTCAATACTTTGTTCCACTCCGTTATGTTTTCTGCATTTTGAACCAGTAGCAGTATATATTTTTCTTTTCTTGCAAAAACGGCTGCTGTGGTATCATTTCCAGATAAGGTTTGTAAGGAGAAATCAGTAATAGCGGGTTTTAATCCATTGCCTTTTTTTACCAACTTATCTTGTCGACCTATATAAATATATTGCTCATCAAAATCAGCGGGAAAATTAGATTGATCGAATTTGATCCGCTTTCCATTTTTTTGGTACTCAAATTCAATCTGTACACTATCGGTTATGGCTCCGGCGGGTATTTTCATTTGTTCAACAATATTGTTGCCTACTTTATACGGAAGGCAATCAATAATAGGTAAGTGCCTTAAAACATACCATTGGGTTATTAAGGTAAAAACCATGGTTACTAATAATACAAAAACAGCTGATTGCTGTGGAATAATTGGTTGAATAGAATTCCGTTTAGCAAATACAATTCCTATCAATAAAAGCAGTATCAAATCTTTCCCAAAAGATTGGGCAGCGGAAAGCGGAATACAATCACCAAAGCAGCCACAGGTTTTTATCTTCCCAGAAAAAAGAGCAAACCCAGTTAAAAAAGTAAAAAAAACAATCAAAACCAATAAAAGCCAACTAAACAGTTTAATTCTCCATCCAATTATTACAGCTACCCCTGCAAGTACTTCAAAGCAATTCATGGCAATAGAAAAAATTAAAGCATAATCATTTAAAAAAATCAAATGCCCAACTTCAAAAAATTCTTGCATTTTATAGCCCAACCCTACGGGATCGTTAACTTTAATAAGCCCCGAAAAAATAAATAATAGCCCTACCACCCACCTGATGAAATGTATAATCCGACTGTTCATATATCAATGTTTACCTTCTTCAATAAGAATCAATGCAAATGCTGCATAATTAACAATATCAATATAATTGGCGTCAATACCTTCGCTTATAAGGGTTATACCATTATTATGCAGAATCTGTTTTATGCGCAATAGTTTTACCAGTATTAAATCTGCAAAGCTTTCTTGACTCATTTCCCTCCATGCTTCGCCATAATCGTGGTTTTTGGCTAGCATAGTAGCTCTAGCTAACTCAATTTGGGCATTGTACAAATCAGTAGCTTTAGTTGCATCTATTTCTTCAACGGTTGGATTATTTAACTCCAGTTGAATTAATCCAATTACAGCGTAATTCACTATTCCTTTGAATTCGGAGAGAATATCGTCGCCTATTTTTTGGGTTTTTAAGTCTTGTATGGTTCTAATACGAAGGGCTTTTATAAATAGTTGATCAACCACGGAAATGGTTCTTAATACCCGCCATGCAGTACCATAGTCGGTTGTTTTTTTTACAAAAATGCTTTCACAGGTAGCAATGGCGGCATCATATTGTGTATAGGTATTCAACATTATTCTATTGGGTTTAACTGCTTTGGGAATATCTTTGAAATAAGTGCAATTTAATAGAATCAACTGATGTTTACATTTAACTGCAAAGGAAGTTTATGGATATTAACTGAGCCCATCGTAATGGGCATCATCAATGCTACGCCAGATTCGTTTTTTGCTGCCAGCAGAAATTCTTCTCCTAGTGCGGCAATTGATACTGCTTTTAACATGGCAGAAGCGGGTGTTAGCATACTTGATATAGGTGGTCAGAGTACCCGACCTGGTAGTAATTTTGTTCACGCAGATACCGAAGAAGAAAGGGTTATTCCTATTATAACATTACTGCATAAAGCATTCCCAAGCCTACTTATTTCTATTGATACGTTTCATCCTTCGGTTGCAGTGGCTGCAGTAGCGGCAGGTGCTTCTATAGTGAATGATATTAGTGGAGGTAGATTTCACAATGATATGTTGTCTGCTGTAGCTGCGTTGAAAGTGCCGTATATCTGTATGCATAGCAGCGGAACCCTTGCAACCATGCATGAAAAAATAAATTACAACAATATCAGTTTGGAACTTTACGACTATTTTACAGAGAGAATAAAAGCCTGTGAGTTGGCTGGTATAAAAGACATTATACTGGATCCAGGATTTGGGTTTGGAAAAACAGTCTCCAATAATTTTACATTATTAAAAGAAATGGCTACACTAAAAGTTTTCGGCAAACCCATACTGTTGGGCGTTTCCAGAAAATCTACCATTTACCAAACCCTACAAATTACTGCGGAAGCATCATTAAATGGAACCACTGTATTAAATACATTGGGCATAATGAACGGGGCTGATATACTTCGGGTACACGATGTAAAGGAAGCAGTTCAGTGCATACAGTTATGCAGCAAGATGCAATAAAAATGCCCGCAAACCAATGGTTAGCAGGCATTCTAGTAAATTATTAATGGACTATCTTGGCATTGGCTGGCCAGGCATTGGAGCCTGCGCTGGTTGTGGTGTAGGAATTTTTACATCCAGAATTTCTATGTCAAAAACAAGGGCAGAATAAGGAGGAATCCGGGGTGGGCTTCCTGCAGGACCATACCCAAGCATAGCTGGAATATAAACCCTACCTCTTCCGCCTTTCCCAAAATAGGTTAATCCATCTTCTAATCCCTTAATAATACCACGGCTACCAATTACCACTTCAAGTGGCTGAGTATTGGGAGCATCTTTATCCATATTACCGTCAAATTTCTTACCATCTAAAAAAGTTCCTCTATACAAAACAGATACTTGTTTTCCAGAATCAGCTTTTGCGGTAGCATCTCCAGCATTGGTTATTTCAACAAAAAATCCAGATGCGTTTTCAGTGGTTTTGATTCCTTTTTTAGCGAGGTGATCTTTCAACTCTTTAGACTCTCTTTGCTTTTCTTTTTCCATTTCGGCTTGATAGTCTGTCATCATTAACTCTTGGGTAGCAAAAGTTTTAATTACTTCTACTTTGCCATTAATTAAATCCTTTGCATGGAAGATTTCGTTGTACTGAATCATTCCAAAATTCTTTAAGGAATCTACACTCATTACAAACTCAACCTTGTCGCCAGGCGCACATTTATTAATGATTTCAATGAAGCTATGTTTGGCTTTTTGATTAGAATCAACCATAAAATATACCGGGATTCTGTTAAAAGAACTGCTTAACACAGAATCTTTTGCAGGCAATTTGTACTCCACGTGCATTTTTACAAACTGGCCTTGCTTCAAATTGTCTTTGCTGCTGCCTTTTTGAATTTTATACGCTAACCCAGTAGGTGTTTTTTCATATTGGTTACAGCTTGCAAGCAATACAACCGCTGCCACCAGCGGGGTGATGATTCTCTTCATTTTATTGTAGTTGATTTTTATATAATGGAATGATCTGTTTAAATTGTTGTATGGTTTTATCTAATGAGTCGCTACTTCTTCCTCCAGCCGCATTGGCATGCCCACCTCCTTCAAAATGCATTCGGGCAAAGAGATTTACATCAAAGCTTCCCTTGCTTCTAAAGCTCCACTTTCTTTCTTCGGTTCTATCAATCACAATTGCCCCAAAGCGAATTCCTTTTATTGATAGTAGATAGTTTACCAAGCCTTCTGTATCACCCGTTTTAATATTGTATTTGTTTAAGTCAGCCTGTGAAATATACATTAATGCAGCATTGTATTCATACAATACTTCCATTCTATTGAGAAGGGCAAACCCAATAAATCGCAACCGATTCTCTAAGGATTGGTCGTAAATCTGACTATGAACCATAGAATGGTCAAATCCTGTTGATTTTAAATCGGCTACCATTAAATGGACAGAAGCTTTGGTAGAAGGAAACCTAAAAGAGCCAGTGTCCGTTATTACACCCGTGTATAAACAAGTTGCAATGGTTGCATCAATCTTTTCTTTACCCCCACTGGCAACAATAAAATCGTAGACCATTTCGCAAGTAGAACTTTTTGCTGTATCACTAATACCGAATTGAAAAGAAGCGGTATCTGGTTGTTCGTGGTGATCTATTAAAACTTTAATGGCATTTGAATTAGCGAGGTGTTGCGCTAGGTGCTTGGTGCGGTGAAAAATATTAAAGTCGAGACAAATAATGATTTCAGCATTTGCAAGTACCGCCAACGATTTTTCTTTGTGGCTTTCAAAATTAATGGTCTCCTCAACACTTGGCATCCAATTTAGAAAATCTGCCCAATTGGTAGGTGATATTACGGTTACCTTATGGTTTAATGCTTTTAGATAATGATAAATGCCTAATGCAGATCCCATGGCATCCCCATCTGGTTTTTGGTGCATTGTCACCACAATTTGCTTGGGTGCTGTTAAAAGCGGAAAGAAATGATTGATCTGCTCCATATAGTGGCGGCAAAATTGCAGTATAAGTATTAGTCTATCAAATCATTTTCCGAATAAATGTTAAAATAAAGCCATTTAATGGGAGTCAAACCCCTGCTAATGCTTATTTTTGCCGCGAAATAAAAAAAATATGAGCAAGAGAACATTTACAATGATTAAGCCCGATGCAACAGGTAAAAGCTATACAGGGGCAATTTTAGATCAAATATTAAAAGCTGGATTCAGCATAAAAGCTATGAAGTGGATCCGTTTAACAGAAGAACAAGCGGGACTATTTTATGATATCCACAGAGAACGTGCATTTTTCCAAGAATTGGTAGATTTTATGATTAGTGGTCCCATTGTAGCCGCTGTACTGGAAAAAGAGAATGCCGTTGCTGATTTTAGAACCCTTATTGGAGCCACAAATCCTGCCCAAGCGGCCGATGGTACCATACGTAAGCTATATGCAGCTTCAATTGGAGAGAATGCAGTGCATGGTAGTGATAGTGATGAAAATGCCAATATTGAAGCAGATTTTTTCTTTTCTAAATTAGAAAGGTTCTAATTATTTACTCAAAAAAATTAATAAGAATACCCATAAAGATTCTGGGTATTCTTATTAAAATACACGTCCAGGATTTCTTAATCGAGAGCTTCTAGAGCCCACCCTGCCAATTCGTTTAGATGCCCCACCGCGGCCTCCGTTTCCACCTCCTCCAATAGCGAAATTATTTAGCCTTATTGAAACGCCTATTCCCATGGTATAGTAAATATCTTTGGTATATCCACCCCTGTTTAAAGAAGTACTTGGGTAAGGTTGATTACTCAATTCATCGCCCCTATAAGTAAGCGCAATGGTTGAAGCACCTGTAGGTGATTGCGTGAGTATGATATTTTTATCGGGATATGTGTTGCCAACATCATCCAGATGGTCAGTGAAAATTTTTCGCATAGAAACATCAAAAAAAGCATTGATATTTTCGTTAATAGCAAACTTAATTCCAGCCCCAATAGGAATTTGTACTTGTAAAAGCTTGTACGGCTTTCTGTCAGGATAAGCAAGCAAACCTTGCCCTTCTGTTCCCAGCGGTTTTAAAAAAACCTTCTCCCCATTCCGATTATATGCCCAGGGATTAAAATGAAAAATCCCTACCCCTAAACTTACATAAGGGGAAAGTATATAATCTTCATTTTTCATATTTAGAAAGTCATACTCAACACCCAAGTTTATTTCCCAAATATTGGTTTGAAAGCTCAAATTTCTATTTATAAAATCAACTCGCTTATTGAACCGATCATCGCCTCTAAGTTTAAGTAACCCAAAATCTAATTTGCCAATAATCTGATCCGTAATATCGTAGCTCACGCCTATTGAAAAAGCCGCTGAAGATTGACTGATAGGCTTTGCTTTTTCTTTAAGATCACCATAATAAGTAGCGAGGCCAAAACCCGCTTTCACTCTAAAGAGATCGTCTTGTGCATCGGCACTAAAAAAAGCCAAAAGCAGCACGAATAAAAAAAATCCTTTGAATGAGTTCATAAACGAATATATAGCAAATATAGATCATTTAAATGCCTTTTTTGCAGCTTTGAGAAGCTATACTTGGAAATGCGTAGTAATAGTGGAATCAGCAAAGCATATTTAAACGAAAAAGCGACTGGATAGTGCTAAACACCCGCCAGTCGCCTTTATAATCTACCCAATACAAAAACTATTTTACTTCCTCAAACTGAGCATCTTCTACGGTATCATTTTTTGCGTTGGAATTATTTGATTGGCCAGTCTGCTCAGCTGGATCCGTTTGGGGAGCAGCCGACGAATCTTGTTGAGCCTTATAAATATCTTCACTAGCAGCAGTCCATGCGGCATTCATTGCTTCCATAGCTTTGTCAATAGCAGGAATATCTTGGTTTTTATGCGCTTCTTTTAAAGCAGACAAAGCCGTTTCTATGGCTGCTTTTTTATCCCCTGGAATTTTGTCTCCAAATTCCTTAAACTGCTTTTCGGTCTGAAAAATCAAGCTATCTGCTTGGTTTAATTTTTCAACTTTGTCCCTTGCTTCTTTATCGCTGGCCTCATTAGCTTTTGCTTCAGCTTTCATTTTCTCTACTTCTTCTTTGCTCAATCCACTACCCGCTTCAATTCTAATTTTTTGCTCTTTACCAGTGCCTTTATCTTTTGCGCTCACGTTAAGCATGCCATTGGCATCAATGTCAAAAGTAACTTCAATTTGCGGCACCCCTCTTGGAGCCGGCGGAAGACCATCTAAGTTAAACATACCTAGACTTTTATTCTGGTTTGCCATAGGGCGCTCACCTTGCAATACATGTATTTGAACGCCTGGCTGATTATCGCTAGCGGTAGAGTACACTTCTGTTTTACGAGTTGGAATTGTTGTATTTGAAGCTATCATGGTTGTCATTACCCCTCCCATAGTTTCAATACCAAGACCAAGGGGAGTAACATCTAATAAAAGTACATCTTTTACTTCCCCAGTTAATACCCCACCTTGAATGGCTGCACCAACAGCAACCACTTCGTCTGGATTCACTCCTCTATTAGGCTTCTTATTGAAAAACTTTTCTACAATTTCCTGTACCTTGGGAATACGAGTTGATCCTCCTACTAAAATCACTTCATCAATGTCTGAAGTTGAATATCCTGCGTCTTTAAGTGCTGCTTCGCAGGGCTTTAAACAACGGGCAAATAAATTATCTGCTAATTGCTCAAATTTAGCGCGGCTTAATTTTAGCACTAAGTGCTTAGGCACACCATCAACAGCGGTAATATAAGGAAGGTTAATTTCTGTTTCTGAAGAAGAGCTCAATTCCACCTTAGCTTTTTCTGAAGCTTCTTTTAAACGCTGCAATGCCATAGGATCTTTACGAAGGTCAATAGCTTCTTGGGTTTTAAATTCATCAGCCAACCAATCCATAATTACTTTATCAAAATCATCTCCCCCCAAATGGGTATCCCCGTTGGTAGACTTTACTTCAAATACTCCGTCGCCCAACTCTAAAATAGAAATATCAAAAGTACCACCACCTAAATCGAATACTGCAATTTTTTGGTCAATACTTTTTTTGTCTAATCCATATGCCAATGCAGCAGCAGTGGGCTCATTTACAATTCTTTTAACGGTTAATCCAGCAATTTCACCTGCTTCTTTAGTAGCTTGACGTTGCGCATCATTAAAATAGGCAGGAACCGTAATAACCGCTTCCGTAACTTCATGACCCAGATAATCTTCTGCTGTTTTTTTCATTTTCTGTAAAATCATAGCCGAGATTTCCTGAGGCGTATACATTCGATCATCTATGGCAACGCGAACCGTGTTGTTGTCGCCCTTGGCAACTTGATAGCTCCAATGACTTATTTCTTCAGTAACTTCATTGTATTGACGTCCCATAAAACGCTTTACACTTGTGATTGTGTTTTGCGGGTTGGTAATAGCCTGACGTTTTGCAGGATCTCCTACCTTGCGTTCCCCATTCTTTAAAAAAGCTACTACCGATGGAGTAGTTCTTCTTCCTTCATCATTTGCAATAACTACTGGCTCATTGCCTTCCATTACTGATACGCAACTATTTGTTGTTCCAAGATCAATACCGATTATCTTTCCCATAATAAATTTTTCTGTTTAATAATCAATTCAATCATTATGCCATCTCATGCAAAGGTGAAAAAATGTCAGAAAATAGACAATTAATCTGTTTAAGGTAGACAGTTTGGTGTTTTAACATTAATTTGAGCCTTTTTTTGGGTCATTTTAGCAACGTATATGAAGTATATTCTATATTATTTACCCATTCTTTTGTTTGGAATTTTGCCAAATGACATCGTTGCACAGTGCTTTGTAACCGGAAAGATTCTAAATGAATTCACCAAAGAATCCGTTCCTTTTGCAAGTGTTCAGTGGGCAAAAGGAAAATTTGGTGTTTTGAGTGATAGTACGGGTAGTTTCAAAATAAAAATTTCATCCCTAGCACAAGATAGTTTATTAGTAAATTATGTGGGATATGAAGCTAAATATTATGCATATAATGGCTTAAAAGATACTGGCATTTTGCACCTGCCATTGGGACCAGTTTTGCAATCTGTTGAAGTACAAGTAAAATCTAAGTTTAACAAAGGGCTGAGATGGTGGAAAAATATGGTGGCTAATAAAACAAAGAACAATCCAGCACAATTCAGCGAATTATCTTATTTATTGTACCATAAGCTAGAAATTGACCTAAATAATGTAAACAAAAATCAATTTAAGCGTATCAAACTTTTACAACCTTTTGGGTTTATTTTAGATAATATTGACAGTATTTCTGAGCAAAAGCCATTTCTTCCTATATTTCTTACTGAAACTATTTCACAAAATTATATTACTACAAATCCTTTAAACAGTAGAGAAGAAATAGTAGCACAACAAACCCATGGATTAAAAAATGAATCCATGCTTCAATTTGTAAATGGGGTAAACCAGCATATTAATTTATACCAAAACGAACTTCATTTTTTTGGTAAGGAATTCATTAGCCCCCTAAGTAATATTGCAGATAGATACTACAATTTTAAAGGAGCAGATACAGTAAAAACTGGGGAAGACACCTATTTTCATTTATTGTTTTCGCCCAAATCAGCAGGTGAAAATACTTTCAAGGGCGACTGTTGGATACATAGTGCTACTTGGGCTATCCAAAGAATGAGTTTGGAAATATCAGCTTCTGCAAATATCAATTTTATTCACAGGCTTTCTATATCGCAAGAATTTAAGCGAATGGATGATTCAAAATGGGTTTTCGCTAAAGACATTTTTGTAGCAGAAATATCACCTTTAAAGAAAGATAAATTTTCTTTTATTGGCAGAAAAACCAAATTATATACCAACATTAAAATCAGTGACCCTGAAATAGCTCAAAAAATCATGTTGAATAAACACAGAAACGAAATCATTCAATTAGAAAATAGCAATAAAACAGAGAAAACATATTGGCAGCAAAACAGATCGGAACCACTTACCCTAAACGAAACCAAAGTAATTGGGCTCATTGACACGCTAAAATCACTTCCTGTTTTTAAAAAATATACCGAAAGAATTGAATTTATATTTGATGGCCACAAACGCTTGGGCGCATTTGAAATAGGCCCTTGGTATAAATGGGTAAGTGGAAATCCTATTGAGCAATTTAGGCTTCGGTTTGACTTAGCTACCACAGATATCTTTCATAAAAACCTCCGTTTTCATACTTATTTAGCCTATGGCATCAAAGACAATAGGTTAAAAGGAAAGTTTGAAATAAAATACAAGATCCCAGCATCTCATGGATGGAATGTTTTTGCTTCTTATATTAATGATCTTGATAATGGAAAAATAAAATACAACGACGAAGATATAACCACAGACAATTTATTTAGTCAGCTCATACGACGTCAAGGCATTCCACAAAAATTTTTGGGAGTAGAAGAATTTAAAGTAGGATTTGGAAAAGATTGGGCATCTCAGTTATCATTAAACGCATTTATAAGTAGAATTGATTATCAAACCTATAACCCACTTCCAAGCATAAGAATCTTATCAGACAATCCTTTAATTAATACGGAACTGGTATTGAAAATGAGATATGCACCCGGAGAACAAATTATTAGTACCCATAGAAAAGATATTAAAATACGCTCAAATCAACCCATTTACGAATGTAGGTTTGGACAATCAGTGTCTGGCATTTTTTCTGGAGAATACAATTTTAGCAAATTCAATGCTAGTATTAAGCAGAAAGTTAGAATACCCAGATTTGGACAATTAAACTACCTTGTTTATGGCGGAAAAATTTGGTCTAATAAAGGCCTTCCATTCATGCTTTTAGAACTTCACCCAGGCAATGAAATCTACTATTACAACAAAGAAAGTTTCAACCTAATGAATCGTTTTGAATATTTTAGTGACCGATTTGTGGGTATTAATATTGAGCATAATATTGAAAAAAAAATACTATCACTTTTGCCCTTTATGAAAAAATCTCCCATTAGGCAATTTTGGAATTTTAAAACCGTTTGGGGAAATTTAAACGTAGACAGTAGAGCTTTAAATAGAACCGATTTTGGAACCTACCGTTTAAGAACATTACGGGGTAATTTTTATACTGAGATTGGAACTGGCTTTGATAATATTGCTCGTTTCTTTAGAGTAGATTTTGTGTGGAGAATCAATCCTCTTTTCAGCCACACCAATCCTATTCTAGCAATTCAAAACAAAAATAATTTTGGAGTATTTGGCAGCTTTAGAGTTCAATTTTAGCAGCTTTTACTGTTTTGCAGTGAATGTAAAATTTTTCTGAGATAGATAACTAAATACAACTACAAAAAAAGTAGTGGCTATTTTAGACGGTGTAGGATACCAACCCAGCGAGTCAACAAAAAATTTCAAGCATAGATAATTAAGCACCAAACAAAATAGTACCACTATAAAATACTTGCCCAATTGTTTACGCTTTGTTACTGATGTAACCTGAAAAACCACGTACCTACTCAAATAAAAGCCAATGGGAAATGTAATAATAAAACTCATTAAAAATGCTGCAATATGTGCACTAATAGTTAGTTCAGCTACTAATAAGGGTGATTTTAATAAAATATAATTATAAGAAAAAAAGAATAATGTAATGTCTAGCACCGTATTAAACCCACCACAAGCAGCATAACGAAAGGTTTGTAAGGGCATAAAATTTTTAAACAGTGGATAAAAAAAATCGACTGTCCTTAAAATCTGGTTACGTATAAAAAAATGCAGTTTTTGCATAACTGTCGGCAAAGGTAGCTTTAAAACATTAGTTTTGCCATTCGAAAATGCAAAGATTATGCGCTTGGTGAATCAAATAAAAGGGATAGCAGCCCAAGGGCTAAACAGCCTATATGGCATTGAAGTATTACCAGAATCTGTTTTGGTAAACTTAACAAATCCCGAATTTGATGGGGATTACACCATTGTAATTTTTGCATTTTGTAAACCATTAAAAAAGCAACCAGAGGTTTTGGGTAATGAACTAGGCACTTACCTTACGGCTCATCATCCCGAACTTTTTACGAAATTTTCATTGGTAAAAGGCTTTCTTAATTTTTCAATTACTGAGCAATATTGGCTGAATTTTTTAAGTCAAAATTTCGAGGATGAAAATTTTGGCAAATTGAGTTGCACTGGCAATTGTGTTATGGTAGAATACTCATCTCCCAACACCAATAAGCCCTTGCATTTGGGGCACTTAAGAAATAATTTTTTAGGCAGAAGTATTGCTGAAATATTAAAAGCAACCGGTAATAAAGTTATTAAAACATGTATTGTAAATGATAGAGGGATTCATATTTGTAAAAGTATGATTGCTTGGCAACGATATGCAAACGGATCAACCCCCCATTCAACCCTTACCAAAGGGGATCATTTTGTGGGCAACTATTATGTAAAATTCAATGATGCATACAAAGCAGAAATTGAATTGCTTAAAGCAGGGGGTATGCTAGAAGAAGCAGCAGAGAAAGAAGCCCCTATTATGAAGGAAGCACAGCAAATGTTACTGGAATGGGAGGCTGGAAAGCCTGATGTGATTGAATTATGGAAAAAAATGAATGATTGGGTATATGAAGGATTTAACACAACTTACAAGACCATCGGAACCGATTTTGATAAAATTTATTATGAAAGCAACACCTATTTATTGGGGAAGGATTTGGTAGAAAAAGGATTAGAAGAAAAAGTATTTTATCAAAAAGAAGACAGCAGTGTATGGATTGATCTCACCCTTGATGGATTAGATGAAAAATTGGTGAGAAGAAAGGATGGCACTTCGGTTTATATGACCCAAGATATAGGGTTGGCAGAGCAAAAACAAAAGGAATTCAACGCCAGCAAAAGCATTTATGTAGTTGGTGATGAACAGAACTATCACTTTAAAGTATTGAAACTAATTTGTCAAAAACTAAAACTTCCTTCTGCTGATGGAATTTACCACTTGAGTTATGGAATGGTAGAACTACCCAGCGGAAAAATGAAAAGCAGGGAAGGCACCGTTGTGGATGCAGATGACTTGGTTACCGAAATGATTCAGATAGCGAAACAAAAAACAGAAGAACTCGGAAAAGTGAACGACTTTACGGAAGTAGAGCGGGAAGAACTCTATCAAATTATTGGATTGGGTGCTTTAAAATTCTTTTTACTACGAGTGGACCCCAAAAAGAAAATGGTGTTTAATCCAGAAGAAAGCATTGATTTTCATGGTTTTACTGGTCCATTTATACAATACACACACGCAAGAATAAAAAGTATTTTAAGAAAAGTCGCCCAAGAATCAGCCTCCATTACATTTTCCAGCCTATTCTCCCTATTGCCGTTAGAAAAGCAACTTGCCATTGAGTTAGAGCAATTCCCTTCAGTAATGGAAGATGCGGCAACAGAAAACGACCCTTCTAAAATTGCTATTTTTACATTTAATCTATCCAAAACATTCAGTTCTTTTTACAATGAGCACTCCATTGCAAATGCAGAAACTGAGGAGAAAAAAGCGTTGCGTATTATGTTGGCAAAACTTACGGCTGGCGTAATTAAAACTGGCATGGAGGTATTGGGAATAAAAGTCCCTGAGCGGATGTAATAAAAATTTTCTAATATTGCATTCCCAAACTGCCCGGGTGTTGAAATTGGTAGACAAGCCACCTTGAGGTGGTGGTGCTGGAAACGGCGTGCTGGTTCGAATCCAGTCTCGGGCACTTTTAAATAAGCCGTGTTACCCTAACACGGCTTATTTATTTCTAGCTTCAATACCATGTTCGCATTAAGTATATTTTATACCTTCACCTCCTAATAAAATAGTATGCTGAGCTTTATTATTACCTGCCCCAATTGCAACCATCAATTTGAACCTGGAGAAACCATGCGAGATGAAATTCAAAAAGAACTGCGTGGGAAAATGCAAGATTGGCAACAAAAAAAAGAGCTTGAAACCATTGCTTTCTTAGAAGTAGAGAAAAAACGCTTACAAACAGACATGCAAGATAGTATTCGGAAGAATATTGTTGCAGAATATGATAATCAATTAAAAATGTTGCAACAAAATGCGGCTGATAGTGAAGAAAAATTAAAAGAATCTCGCAAAAAAGAATTGGAATTTCTCCAGAAAGAACAACTGCTAAAAAACAAAGAAGAAGAGTTGCAGATTACCTTACAGCGACAAATTTTAGCAGAAAGAGCCAAGCTAAAAGAACAATTACAGAAAGAAGAATCAGAAAAAATTAGCATAAAAGAGCAGGAATACCAAATGCGCACCAAAGAATTGGAAAAGCAGATAGAAGACCAGAAAAAATTGGTAGAAGAAATGCGCCGAAAATCAGAACAAGGAAGCATGCAATTACAAGGAGAAGTGCAGGAATTGATGTTGGAAGAAATACTGGCTTCAACTTTCCCTTTCGATAAAATTGAAGAAGTAGGTAAGGGTGTGCGGGGAGCCGACTGCGTACAAATTGTTAGAAACCAATTTGGTATTGAATCGGGAAAAATTATTTATGAAAGCAAACGCACAAAAGATTTCTCGAATGAGTGGATTGAGAAATTAAAAAAAGATATGCGCAGTTTTGGCGCTGATATAGCCATCATTGTTACCCAAACATTCCCTAAGGACATGGAAAGATTTGGTGAAAAAGACGGCGTTTACATTTGTTCTTTTAGTGAAGTGAGAAGTGTTGCTCTCTTACTGCGGAATGCTTTACTAAAAATTGCAGAAGCAAAAAAAAGCCAAGAGAACAAAGGTGATAAAATGGTAATGCTTTACGATTACCTTACTGGCACTGAATTTAGCGAGCAATGGAAAGCCATTCGAGAGGGTTTTATGAGTATGAAATTAAGTATTCAAAGGGAGAAAGATGCTATGGAGAAATTGTGGAAAGCAAGGGAAAAGCAATTAGAAAAAGTAATGTTAAACGCCGCATATATAAAGGGGTCAGTAGAAGGAATTGCTGGAGCTGACGCAATTAATTTAAATTTATTAGAAGACAACGACCCTATTTTAATTGATTGATTCAAGCCAATATATCAACCCCGAAAACACCCCCAATAACCCTTCTAGAAAGAAGCCCATTTACCCTATTAAGGCTGACTTAAGAAATTATCTTAAAAAATATGGTAGAGAAGTTAAGCTGCCTTTCAGTTACAAAGACTTACAAAGGTTTACGTATACTGTGCCGCTGAAAGACCGTAACGGGAAAGATACTGCTTGGGAGAGGGTTTCGTACGATATGACCGAATGGACTTTTCTTCGCGAGAATCTGGTACGTGTGTACGCCATCCTTAAAACAGAAGGCGATATGAGTTTTGTGGATCATTTAGATGTTGCTAGAATTGATTATTGCTTTTTTGGAAATAGTCAACCCTTTCGGGTAAGAATTATTAATAAACTGAACGACAATTACGATCATTATTATATAAAACAAGCCGATGCTAGTCGCGTTTATGGCCTTGAATTAGAGCACTTGCTTTCTCCAAATAGAATGACTTATTTCACTACCAACGATACTTTAATTGAAGAACATATACCAGGCGTGCCGGG
This sequence comes from Chitinophagales bacterium, assembly GCA_013297995.1. Classification (GTDB taxonomy): domain Bacteria; phylum Bacteroidota; class Bacteroidia; order Chitinophagales; family Chitinophagaceae; genus Sediminibacterium. The sequence goes on from JAAFJB010000015.1 coordinate 21,167, forward strand.
TGATATTTTTATTCAAGAACATTTACATACAGCCGCTACTAATAAAATTAGATTGGCCAAAGAATTTGTAAAGTTCAATGAACGTTGCTTTGTACAATTGCTCGGAGATATGCGATCTTATAATTTTGTGGTGAATATTATTCCTGATATTGAAGATTTTCAATACCGGATACGAGCCATTGATTTTGATCAACAATCTTACGAAGGTAGAAAAAATTTATACCTCCCACAATTTTTTAAAGACAACCAAGAATTGGTAAATACGGTATTACAGCACTTAGATCATAAATCGATAGAGCAATACCAAATGGAAGAAAAAACGATGATGACATTTAGACTGGTTTCATCAAGATATAGGATAAAAGAGTTGTTAGATATTATGGACGATGATGCCATTTCAAAGCCAGAAAAAATTAAACAGTTGAGCGAGATGTTGGCAGAACATTTTAATAATAAGCAGTACCAAAAAGCAAATACAATGGGGCAGTTGCTGAAAACGCATCTAAAACAAGCACTGCGTAAGTTGCTGAAACAAGTGCCAAAAACAAGAAATAAAGTAGCAGATTAATATTCTAATGGTTCAGTTTCTTTCAAAACCCAAACGAGACTCAGTCCATTTTTTAATTGATAATTCAGATCTAACTTCGTTGCAAAACCTTCCTTCAAAAATCTTGCTTCAAGCATTCCCTCTTGGCCTAATACATTTGCTGAAATCCGCATAGATTTACTAAAATCAATATCGCCCCTACCCCACCATTTAAAAATAGCTTCTTTACAACTCCATAAAAGGGTGAGAGTAGCTATTCGATCTTCATCCTGCAATGCAGCAATATCCCAATCAGTCAATTCTACTGGATGCAAGAATTTATGCTTTACCTTATCTATCCGCTTGGTTATTTGCTCTATATCAATTCCTACCCCATAACCCTTGCTTACAATAGCTGCTGCGTAGCCATCACAATGCGAAATGGAAAAATAATAGGGATGATTGGGTAGAAAGGGTTTGCGGCTTTCTGCTATCTGAATGAGCTGGAGTGGGAAGTCAGGATAAAGCAATTTCAGCAGATACCTACCTGCTAAATGCTGTAATTGTTGGGCAGGATGAGTAATGGAAGGGTTTATAGGGAGCTGTTCGGTAAAAAAACCAATGGGCTCTTCAATCTTCCAGACAGCCATTTTGGCAAATTCGTTGATATTTTGTTGATAATAGAGTGGCACAAAAAAAATTTAGAGGATACATTGAAGAATTAGCATTTTTTTGCAATTCATCTGTAAAAGTAATCGGAATGATATTAACTGATTTGCGTATTCTGGAAGAAATTGAAAAAGGCACCATTAAGATACAGCCTTACAACCGTGCTGATTTGGGGAGTAATAGCTACGACGTGCATTTGGGTAAATGGCTGGCAACTTATATAGATGCTACCCTAGATGCCAAATTGCACAACAAAATTGAATATTTTGAAATACCAGATGAAGGATTTGTACTTCAACCGAGTGGATTTTATTTGGGTGTTACCGAAGAGTACACAGAAACACATGCTCATGTGCCTTTTTTAGAAGGGAAATCGTCTACTGGTCGCTTGGGTATTGATATTCACGCAACTGCTGGCAAGGGTGATGTGGGATTTTGTGGCAACTGGACCCTAGAAATTTCTTGTAAGCAACCTGTGAGAATTTATAAAGGAATGCCTATTGGACAATTAATTTACTTCCCAGTAGATGGAGAAATAGGCACCAAGTATAACCAGAAAAGCAATGCTAAATACAGTGGACAACCCAATAAACCCATTGAAAGTATGATGTGGAAGAACCAGTTTTAGGCAGATTTTCATTTCAATTCAGTTTAAAAATTGCTGCGTTAAGTATGCTGGCGAAGCTTACCCAGAAAAGGTATGGTAATAATAAGAGTGCAGCGGTTTTAGATAATTTCCAAAAGTGAAGAATGGTTAGGAGAATAAAAATCCACATCACTAAAATCTCAACCAATGCCCATTGAATTAGATGGTATTTAAAGAAGATAATAGACCAACAAAAATTCAATATAAATTGAATTATAAAAAGCACTATGGCGATCTTTTTTTGTGGTGAATCTACTTGTTTCCAAATTAAATAAAAGCTTAAAGCCATTAATGTGTAGAGTAAAGTCCACACAGGGCCAAACAAGCTATTGGGCGGATTAAAACTGGGTTTATTCAATCCTGCATACCAATTGGGAATTTCGGTTATGGTAAATATTCCACCGAGAGAACCCATTCCAATGATACACACAAAAGATACTATACACTTTGTAATATTATTCATTTATAAATAATTAAATTAAAAAAAATCCACCATCCACGGTCTACCGTCTACCGTTCACCTCACTTTCTTCATAAGCAATAATCCAGCCAACAACATCATTATAACTGTTAATCCCCTTCAATTGCTGATTCATTTTAAGGTATTGATCGTATAAATTGTTGGAGATTGTGCTAATATCTTTCTCGCGTTGTAGAAAAAATTGACGAACCATCTTTCTGTCGCCTTTTACCAAAGTATCAATATGAGATTTATTGTATTGAACAACCTTGCTGAAATCAGCATAATTATCAGCTTTGGCATATAAAACAAACTGTTCCCCCAATGTGTATTGCAGCATTTCAAAATAAACGGAATATTTAAGGTAAGGATCAGCAGAAGATTTTGCCGCCAAATAGCCTACAAAACTGGCTTCACTTTCACTGGCATAACCAATTTGGTGTGCAATTTCGTGACAGACAGTAAAAGGAATCAAAATACGGGGAATATCGGTACGAAGTTGAGCTTCTCCACTAAAAGGGTTGTAGTAGCCTGTAAAACTTATATAATCGGCTATGGGAGTAAATAAACTGCCTTTAATTGCAGATATATTGTATTGCAAAAATGGAAATTGGAATTCAGCAGATTGATAGGAAGCAATTGCATTGGTATAAATATTGGGGAGCGATGGTTGTGGGAGGTTACCACGACTAAGCATTTTACGATAATAATTTGCTGAATCAATCAGCTTATTTGTAAGTGCCGTAACGGCTGCTTTGGAATAGGTTGATTTTTTAAATGCAACTTGCGAAGCAATTCCCAAACGATTGTAATTCAAACCCCAAAACAACCTAAATAATATATAAAAGAGTAGGATAAAATGGAGGGTTTTTCCTAAAAATTGAGTAATAAATAGGCTTGTAAAACCTTCTTTTTTAAGCTGTTGAAATCCTTGTAAGGAAAGCCTTCCCAACCATACTAAGAAAACCAAATAGGCAATATCGCCCATACTAAAAGGCAGCCATCCGAAACAAAAACGAAGGCTATTGGCTAAAAGTGGATAAAAGCCAAGGGAGTACCATTTCTCCACAAATTCAGGAAAAAGACCAACTATATACAGCAAAATGGCCCATAAAATGAGCCAGATGGTTGTTTTTAACCAATTTTCGTTAATTATTACATTCATAATAAACAGCTGAATAAGTTAAAGATACTGTGTATACAACTGAGAATGGTTATTTTTGCGTTTACTTTGGCAAATTCACCTATTTTTTCTACCTTTGCAAACCCTTAAAATGTGGATATGAGTAATCGGCGCGAATTTGAGATCGCTTTTGTGGGTTTGAAGCCGGGAATTCATTTGTATGAATATAGGGTGGATGATGAGTTCTTTGTTGCTTATGGAGAGCAGGATTTTACCAATTGTGCTGCCAATATCAAATTGAGTCTTGACAAGAAATCGGGCTTTATGTTGTTAAAATTTGATATTGACGGAACTGTTAAAGCTGGTTGCGATAGATGTGGAAACACACTACCATTGCAGCTTTGGGACGAGTTTACCATCATTGTGAAAATGGTTGACGAGCCCGATAGCATGAACGAACAAGAGGAGGATCCAGACATTTATTATATCAGTCGCGGTGCAAGCCACTTATATATTTCCGATTGGATATTTGAGTTCATCAACCTCAGTATTCCATTGCAAAAAATATGTAGTGAGGAAGAGATTGGAGGTATCAAATGCAATATAGAAGTACTAGAGAAGTTAAAGAAGATGGAAGCCGAAGCAACAAAAGACAGTAGCCCGACCTTGTGGAAAGGGCTAGAAAAATTTAAGAACATTGATTAATTCTTTTACATTATAAATTTTCAACAATGCCAAATCCCAAACGTAGACACTCACAGCAAAGAAGTGCTAAGAGAAGAACACATTATATTGCACAGGAAGTTACCCTTAGCAAAGACGCTACTACTGGCGAAATACATGTACGCCATCGTGCGCATGTGAGCGAAGGCAAGTTGTTCTACAAAGGTAAATTGGTTGCCGAAAAAGCACCATTAAAAGCGTAACCTTATAGTTCGATTTATTGTTTTAGCTTACTGCAAATGAATATAGGAATAGACATGATGGGGGGCGATTATGCACCGCTGGAAGCAGCGAAGGGCATTCTTTTGTTTTTATCTGATGCAAAAATTGAGGTAAATATTTTTTGTATCGGTGATGAGCAATTAATGAATCCTCTTTTAAAAGAGCAAGATCTCTCCTCACCTTTATTGCATACGGTGCATGCCCCAGAAGTTATTGGATACAATGAACATCCTACCAGAGCCCTCAAAGAAAAACAAGCTTCTTCCATTGCCATCGGATTTCACTTACTAGCAACGGGAAAAATTGATGCGTTCATTAGTGCAGGTAATACAGGCGCCATGCTTGTTGGAGCTATGTTTTCCATTAAAGCAATTCCGGGTGTAATGCGCCCAACCATTGCTACCATTGTTCCCAAAATAAACGGTAGTACTGGGGTATTATTAGATGTTGGACTAAACGCAGATTGTAAGCCCGAGCATTTAAACCAATTTGCCCTATTAGGCAGCCTTTATGCCGAATATATTTTCGGAATAAACAATCCCAGTGTTGGTCTAATAAATGTTGGTGAAGAAGAAGGCAAAGGCAATCTACTTGCCCAAGCTACTTACCCCCTTTTAAAAGAAAATTCTGCCATTCGCTTTACTGGAAATATTGAAGGCAGAGATTTATTTGGAGATAAAGCCGATGTGATGGTATGCGAAGGCTTTACTGGAAATATTGTTTTAAAGATGGCTGAAACTTTCTATGATATTGCCAAACAGCGTGGACTTGGCAACGATGAATATTTCAATCGCTTCCATTATGAAAATTACGGAGGAACGCCAGTTCTAGGCGTAGCAAAACCTGTAATTATTGGTCACGGTATCAGCAATGCAAAAGCTTTCTGCAATATGATTAAGGTAGCAGAAAAAATGATTTCTAGCAATATCTGTGCTAAGATGGCTGAATCCTTTCAAGCGTAAATTGTTGTAATTATTCTCTGCATGGTTATTTCTTACCCTTTTATTCCAATAATATTATTGTAGAAGCTCAAGATTATTTTCATTCAATCTAGCTTTCTTCCAAAACATTATCTTTACCAAAATATACACCTCTATGTGGAAGAATAATGTACTTGAAACCATCGGCAATACCCCATTGATTAAGCTCAATAAAGTGAGTAAAGATATTCCGGGTACTATACTAGCCAAAGTAGATTATTTTAATCCAGGTAACTCTATTAAAGATAGAATGGCGTTGAAAATGGTGGAAGTTGCAGAGCAAGAGGGTAAACTAAAACCTGGTGGAACTATTATAGAAGGCACCAGTGGAAATACAGGTATGGGCTTGGCACTTGCCGCCTGTGTGAAAGGCTATAAATGTATTTTTGTAACCACCGATAAACAATCCAAAGAGAAAGCAGATATTTTAAAAGCCGTAGGTGCAGAAGTAATTGTTTGCCCCACCAATGTATTGCCAGAAGATCCTCGCAGTTATTACAGCGTGGCGAAACGATTGGGCAAAGAAATTCCCAATTCAATGTATATGAACCAGTATGATAATCTGGCGAATAGACAAGCTCATTACGAAAGTACTGGCCCAGAAATTTGGGAACAGACTGAAGGAAAGATCACACATTTTGTTTGTACGGCTGGCACAGGTGGTACCATCACTGGTACAGCAAAGTATTTGAAAGAAAAAAATCCTGCTATTAAAGTGTGGGCCATTGATGTGTTCGGCTCACTGCTCACCAACTACTATAATACAGGTGAATTAGATATGAGTTTTGTACATCCCTATATCAGTGAAGGTTTTGGGGAAGACTTTCTTCCACAAAATTATGATATGAGTGTGATTGATCATTTTGAGCAGGTAACAGATAAGGATGGAGCTGTAATGGCTAGAAAGATAGCTAAAGAAGAAGGGTTGTTTTGTGGATACAGTGCTGGTAGTTGTTTACAAGGATTAATTCAACTCAAAGATAGGCTTAGCAAAGACGATGTGGTTGTTTGTGTTTTCCACGATCATGGCAGTCGTTATATTGGAAAAATTTACAACGACCAATGGATGATGGAACGAGGATTTTTAGATGTAAAAACTTTTAAAGATATAGTTAATGGTCGCCATTCAAAGCGACTGGTTTCTGTTGAAAAAACAGCTACTGTATCAGAAGCTGTTGAGTTGATGAAGAAATATGATATTGAACATATTCCAGTGATGACGAATAATGAATCAGTTGGTTCCGTAAGCGAAAGTGGTTTGTTCCAAAAAGTTTTTAGCAACCCCGCAATAAAGCATGCAAGCGTTGAAAGCGTTATGGAGCATGCATATCCTGTAGTTGATTTTGATACCGCGGTAGAAAGATTGGGAAGTTTAATAACCAAAGAAAATGGTGCTGTACTGGCCAAAGACGAAAAAAACGATTACCATATTGTTACCAAATATGATGTAATTCAAAGTCTTGCCAAATAGTATTCTTTACATCACCACAAAAAAATATTATTGATCAGTAAGGGTTTTCATAAATGCAACAATTGATTTTTTTTCTTCACTTGTTAATACCAATGAATCAAAAGGCAGGGATTGAAATGGGAGGTTAATACCGATACCCACTCCCCCGCCAAGCTCATAAAATTTTACTACTTGATCTAAATTTTTATATACTCCATTATGCATATAAGGAGCTGTTTTATCTACATTTCTTAACGAAGGCGTTTTAAAAGCAAACATTAATTCATTCAACCGATTTAGTTTATACCTGCCAGAATCTTGGTCAATCACTGCGTTTTTCCAAGTTATTGAAGCTGGAACGCCAATTATTTCTGATTCTGACTTTGTATACCAAGGCGGTATATTTCCATTAAATAATGGAGCGAAGTGACAAGTTCCACATTTTGCTTTACCAGAAAAAATATTATACCCATCAATTTCTTCCTGATTCATAGCTGATTTATTGCCGCGCATATATTCATCAAAACGAGCTGAAAAACTATTTAAAGAACGGATATAGGCAGCCAGCGCATTTCTAATTTCAAAACCACCCAGTTCTTTCTTACCGAATGCTTTAATGGCATCTTTTTCATAAATTTTTATTTTAGCAAAACGCTCGGCAATGGATGTAGATGACAAATTAAATTCTTCGGAATTGTTCATCACTTCATTTACTTGATCTTCTAATGTAGTGGAGCGCATATCATAAAACTGATTGCTTTGCAAAGCAGCATAAAAAAGTGTTGGTGTATTTCTTGCTAATTTTCCCCCATGAACAATATTACTCGCTTTGGTTAATCCATCGGTTAAGAATTTATTACTATTATGACAACTAGCGCAACTAATAGAATTGCTTTTGGATAGCGCAATCTCTGAAAACAGTTTTTTTCCCAATACTATTTTTGCGGGCGATGAGGCTGAAACACTATAATTTGAATAATAGTCAGGATTGAATCCTTTTCCTTCCATCAACTGCTTTAACGATCCCTCAAATGGCTTTACAAAAGCACTATCCGCAGCGTCTTTTACAAAAGGCATTGATACCAAAGAATTGCTCAGTGGCATTAAATGATTTTGTAAAAAAAACATCCGATCAAATTGGTCAAAATTATGATTACCGTTTAAATAAATTTGGGCACTATTGAACTGCTTTTTTAATAGGTTGGTAATTTTATTTGCTGCAGTTTCTGCAGTGGTGTATTCATACAGAATAGACTCTACTCCATCCAAGGCAGCAAAAGATTCTTGTAAAGACCATTTGCTTAGGGGCGCATCCAATCCTGCTATTCCTAAAACACCTATTCTTATTATTTCATGTTGAAGCATTTCGTTTACATGCCGAGGAAGTATTTTTTGTGCAACAATATTCGTCTTTATAAATCGCAGGTCAGTTTGTAACACTTTAATTTCTTGGGAAAACAATTTGCGGGTTGAATCATTGAGTGTACTAAATAATATTTGTTCTAATACTTGAAAACCATGTGGCGGAAATACTTGGTTGTCATCTGTTTTAATATCAGGCAAAGCAGGCCCATTGATTCTTTTACTCATTCCTTGAAAATAATATTCCACCAAGGGTTCCACTTTTTTATATCGCAGCCTAGTCTTTAAAAATTGTTGCTTTAAATAAGCAATCGACTGGTTAGAAATATTCAGACTGTCTAAAACACCAAGTTCTGTAATTAATGAGTCCTGTTGTTTTTCAAACCATTGGTGTACTGCTTCATCGCCATTATTGGGGTTGGTTTGTTTGCAAGAAGTATAGATACATCCTACAACAAATAAAACAACCACTGAATAAGTACACCATTTTTTCATGTGTTAATATTTATTTTTTAATGACCACATAGAATTTGCTAATTAACATTTCAGTTGGCAACAAATTCTTGTTATGGCTCATTTCATATCAAGCTATAGCTGGTAAAACAAAAGAATGATCTCCTTGATTTCCAAAGAGATCATTCAAAAAAAAATTAAAGAAAAATTATTTAGGAACGTTGGTAATAAGGAGGGTTTGACCACCAGATTTATATGGCTGTACAGAAGTTGCCCTACTAGGATTTAAAAACTTATCTCCTTCTACCCAAGAGTGTGAATGAATATTAATGGTAAATGTTCCAGGCACTCCAATGATATCAGAAATATCAATCATTGCGCCATGTTCCCATAACCCAAAGCGTTGGTCGTTGGTTGGATTGTATTTGGTTCCGCCCATAGACCTATTTTTTATATTCATGAAAGGCTTTTTGGTGCCAGTAGCAATATTGTACTGCCATATCCATGAATCGTGGGTTGCACCAGGAAAAAACGAATCACCATCTTCTTGGATATAAACGAAATTATTGGTAACGCAAAGATTATCTGGATTAATAATGTCTTTTCCAGGATCATCAGCACCATCTGCTACTACTTCTAGTTTTCCAGCAAGTGGATTATTGGCATCCATTCTTAGTCGATACATTCTACCCCAATATGTTTTTTCTGGAGACCCGCTTACTCCAGTTGCAACAAAGTAAACTTCTCTGCTATTGGCTCCACTTCCTTTTCTATAATCTAAATCTTCCACTCTTGCAAATTGAATAGAACCCAAACTTGAGTTTAGATTTTCTATTTCAGTTCCAGTTAAGTTTTTAGCATTAGGCACTTCTACAAATTCAACATCATAAGAATTACCCTTAGTCATATTAGTTTCCACTTGATTTTTATTGGTTCTTCTCAATGCGTAGAGTAATCCATTGTTCAAATCACCAACGGTATTAGAAACATACAAATAAACTTGACCATTGCCGGCATCTTCACCTAGAATAATCACCGTTTTTCCAGGATATGCATCTTTGTGTAAAGGCACGGCATTTTCACCACTGAATTTTCCAAGCGCAGGTAATACCCTAGTCTTGTCTTTTGGTTGTGCTGTTCCAATGGGATTGATTGCATGCGTCATTGCATTTACATTGCTTTCACCTGTAGTTAAAAAAACAGGAGCTGGAAATCCATGTTCTTCTGGAGTAGCCAAAGAACCAGAACACAAGCGGAACATTCCGCCATCGGTATCAACAATATATTCGCCTTTAGTAGGATTTAATTGTTTATCTAAATAAACCCTAGACACAGCCCAAGTATTTTCGTGGTTGGTAACCATAATATAACCAGAACCATCCGGATTTTTTAGAAACCCTTGTCCATCAGGAGCACCACCATAAATAAAATTGGGCGATCCAGCAATGGTATCAGATGTACTAATAAGGGTGTTAACTCCAACTGCATTAAAGTCAGGGAACATTTCAATAAAAGCCGGAGCTGCTGATCGGTTCTTAAGCACTGGCTGATTAGGATCGGTAATAACATCCTTTTTTTTACAGCCATTTATGGCTACTACAAAAAGTAAAATGGGAAATATTTTTTTCATGGTTTCATTTTATAAGTGCAAAAGAAACGCACCTATATTACCATAACTTTAATTCAATGTGAATTTTTGGTTATACGTTATAGATTAACCAGAAAGTTAATATTATGATTACAATAAGATAATATTCACATATATCTATTCATTTCATTTGAAAATGAAACTATCTGCAATATTTTTTTCTTACCTTAGCAACATGAAAAAATACAGTTCAGGCGTTTTATACGGAAAAGAATTAGAGGCACTTTATAATGATGCCAAAAACAATCAATTTGCTTTACCAGCGGTGAATACCATTGGTACAAATAATATTAATGCAACTTTGGAGACTGCGGCCAAAGTAAATTCCCCCGTAATTATTCAGTTCTCCAATGGTGGAGCCCAGTTTATTGCTGGTAAAGGAATGCCCAATGATGCTTTACAAGCTAATATTTCGGGTGGTATTTCGGGTGCTTTGCATATTCACAATGTTGCCAAATACTATGGGGTGCCTGTGGTATTGCATACAGATCATGCTTCTAAAAAATGGTTACCTTGGATCAGTGGTTTAATTGACGCTGGTGAAGCTTATTATAAAGCAAATAATCGTCCTTTATTTAGCTCGCATATGTTGGATCTTTCAGAAGAACCTATTGAAGAAAATATTGCCACTTCTGTTGAATTTTACAAGCGCATGGCTCCACTAGGCATGAGTATTGAAATTGAATTAGGAGTAACTGGAGGCGAGGAAGATGGCGTTGACAACAGCGGTATTGAAAACGACAAACTATACACCCAACCACAACACGTTGCTTATTCTTATACTGAATTAAGCAAAGTAGGTAACTTATTTACGGTTGCCGCTGCTTTCGGTAATGTACATGGTGTGTATAGTCCCGGTAACGTAGAATTACGCCCAGAAATATTAAAGAACAGTCAAGACTTTATTCAAGCTGAATTTAAGACGGGGCCTAAGCCTGTATATTTTGTATTCCATGGTGGTAGTGGATCTCCTCAAAGTCAAATTAGAGAAGCCATTGGCTACGGTGCTATTAAAATGAATATTGATACCGATTTGCAATGGGCTTTCTGGGAGGGTGTTAAAGACTTCTATAAAAAGAATGAAGCTTATTTGCAAGGCCAGTTGGGTAATCCAGAAGGTGCGGAAAAGCCAAATAAGAAATTCTATGACCCACGTGTATGGTTGCGTAAAGGGGAAGAAACTTTTTCAAAAAGACTTGAAATTGCTTTTGAAGACTTAAACTGTATCAATAGAAACGCTTAACTCAATCATTTAAATAAGCTTATTCCGCAGTATTACTCTAAAGTTTGCTGCGGTTTTTTTTTGTTTGATACGCAACCGACTGTTTCTTATTTTAACATTTTAATTTCTTATTGGCACGATCATTGTTTATTTAAGCTTTTTTTAAGGTTAGATGGGAGGCCATTTAATTTAACCACTTAAACTAAGCTTATGATTACCGTAATTATACCCGCATTGAACGAAGAATCTACTATTGCCACTGTGGTTGAATTAGCCATTCATTCTGCTAATGTTTCCGAAGTGATTGTGATAGACGATAAGTCGATGGACAAAACCGTTGTTAATGCCGCCGCCGCTGGAGCAAAAGTAATTACCAGCACTAAATTAGGAAAAGGTGCTTCTATGAAAGATGGTGTTTTGCTTGCTCAGCATGAGATTATAGTATTCTTAGATGCAGACATCACTACTTATCAATCTGATATTATCAGCCTACTTACTAGTCCATTAATTGCCAACGAAGCTGATTTTATAAAATCATTTTTCACACGCCAAGCTGGTCGCGTTACTGAATTAGTAGCCAAACCATTACTGGCTTTGCTAAACCCAGATTTTCCCAATTTCCAGCAACCACTAAGTGGTATGATTGCTGGAAAAAAATCTTTACTTAGCCAATGCGAATTTGAAGAAGGTTATGGAGTTGATATTGGTATTTTAATGGATATGCACCAATTGAATGCCCGTATAAAAGAAGTAAATATTGGCAATATTGAGAATCGTATGCAACAATTAGATCAGTTGGGGAAAATGTCGAGAGAAGTTGCCAAAACCATCATTAAAAAATCGGTGGGCATGAGTCCCCAAAACTTAGAGACTTTCGAAAATATACAGGTAGTAAGGGAACAGATGGAATTTGCCATTAGGGACAGTTTATTGTCGCTAAAAAAAATTGCTGTATTCGATATGGATCATACGCTTTTACGCGCAAGTTTCATTCATACCTGTGCAGAACAGTTTGACTTTAAAAATGAACTGATTCAAATTGTAACCAGTAATGGGAATCCATTTGTAAGAACCAAAATGATTGCAAAGCTATTAAAAGGCAAAAGCATTAGTGATTTGCTAGCTATTGTTGACGGCATTCCAATTACACCCAATCTTGCAGAAATCATATTGCTCTTAAAAGAAAATGGATATATTGTTGGTATTATAAGTGATAGTTATGATTGTATAACCAATCACCTGAAAAATAAATTTGGATTTGATTTTACCATTGCCAATGAACTTGAATTTTCTAGAAGTATTGCAACAGGTGAGGTAAAAATACCTTCTTTGTTCATGCAAAATGAATTGAGTTTATGCAAGCATGATTTTTGTAAATTAAATGCTTTGGTAGCAGTATGCGATAAATACCAAGTTGACTTTAAAAATACGATGTACACGGGTGATGGTGAGAATGATATTTGTTGCGTAAAAACCGCAGGTATTGGTATTTCTTTTTGTTCTACAAATGGTTATTTAGATGCTGTAGCAGATTTTACCATCAAAGAACCTGACTTTGCTTTACTCAATTCCATTATTTTATAAAGTAACCCTATTCAATTACCTCATAAAGGTTTACGGAAAGCTGCTTGTTTTTAAGCGGATGTTGGCCTATGCTTTTGCACGAAAATGAATTTTTTACTTTTTCAAAAGCAGATTCGGGAATTAGTATTTGTCCCGCACTTGCCACGGACTGTAATCGTGCAGCAGTATTCACTACGTCTCCTACTACCGTATAATCTAACCTGCGTAAAGTACTTGAACCAATATTACCAGAAATTAATTCGCCGCTATTAATGCCAATTGAAAGCGCTGGTTTATAGTTAACAGATTCATTAATATTTGGCAAACTATTAATATGCGTTCTAAGTGATAAACAGGCATCAATGGCTCTGTCTAAATGATACTCGCCTCTAAATACAGCCAAAATAGCATCTCCAATAAATTTATCAATATAACCCTTCTGTGCAATAATTTCTTTTACCATCACATCAAAATAAGTATTGAGCATAAACACTACGGTATCTGCTGGTTGAGTTTCTGTAATGGAAGTAAAGCCACAAATATCAATAAATACAACGGTTGCATCTACTGTTTCATTAACCATGAGCGACTCTTCAAATGATTTTGTGCCCATAAAATGGAGGACAGAAGCATCCACATACATTTTAAGAATATTGTTTTCTTTTATTGCGAGTAATGTATCTTTTATTTGCTGAACGTGTTTAAGGGTTTTTTCAATAGTAAGTTCAAGATCTTCGAAATTAACAGGCTTACAAACAAAATCGAATGCGCCCCTGTTCATGGCAGTCCTTATATTATCCATATCACCGTAAGCGGAAACCATTACAGTTTTAAGCAATGGGTACACATCATTCAGTTCACTCAACAGGGTTAATCCATCCATTTCTGGCATATTGATATCACTTAGCACCATATCAATATCGAAGTTGTTGCGTATTTTTTCTAGTGCATCATTGCCATTTAGTGCAAAAATAAATTCGTATTGCTTTTCCCGAATTTGTTTCCTGAACTTTTGTTTGATGAGGGTTTCTAAATCCATCTCATCATCGGCTACTAATATTTTAGTCATGGTTAATGGATATGGAGTTTTGCTTTTAATTGAATAAAATCAACAGGCTTGGTTAAAAAGTCATCTGCCCCTAATTGCATGGCTTGATGGTGATTTTCGGCATCGCCATAAGCAGTAATCATCATAACAATTGGAGGTGGGGCATTGTATTGTATTTTTATTCTCCTCAGTAACTCTAAGCCACTCATACCAGGCATATTAATATCAGAAAGAATTAAAACTGCTTCATGATCGTTGTTTTTCATGAATTCTAAGGCTTCTTCACCAGAATTGGCAAAAGCAAAAATCACCGTCCCTTCTTTTATTTCTTTCCTAAACTTTTGCTCAAACAAAATTTTCATGTCTTGTTCGTCGTCTACAACTAGTATATTCATATTATTTTATAAAAAGCAAATTTATTGCATTTACAACTAATTACCATCAGCGGCTTTCATTTTGAACCAATAATCCCTTGGGTTAGAACTGTTGGTTAAAATAGCAATGACATCAATAACAGAAAAATACCATTTCTTTTCTTTTTCATCCCAATATGTGCTCACTTTTTCTTGCTCAAACAGCTTTAATTCGTCTCTCATTGCTTAACTATATACCGGCAATTGAATAATAAAATCACTTCCCTCCCCCACTTGCGTCCTCACCTTCAACTCACCACCATGCGCTTTCACTATATCATAACTCAAACTCAATCCCAACCCCGTTCCTTGTCCAGTTGGTTTGGTGGTAAAGAATGGCTGGAATATTTTGTCGATAATTTTTTGGGGGATGCCAGAGCCGTTATCTCCTATTGAAATTTCTATTTTGCTTTCGAGTTTTCTGGTTCTAACCGTAACTAGTGGAACATATTCACCATCGGGTCGTCTGATCGTTGGATCATCGCCATCCTGACCTTCCGACGACCCGACGTTCCGACCCTTTAACGACCCACCCTTCTGCCTTTCATTCAATGCATAAAACGCATTGGTAATTAAATTCAAAATCACTCTTCCAATATCTTGTGGAATGATATTTATGTTGCCAATACTTTCATCAAAATCCGTTTTCATGGTGGCGTTGAAAGATTTGTCTTTTGCTCTTAAACCATGATAAGCCAATCGTAAATATTCATCGGCGAGTGCATTTATATCAGTGAGTTCTTTTTGTCCGCTTGATGTTTTTGAGTGTTGCAACATTCCCTTTACAATATCTGCCGCTCGTTTTCCGTGGTGATTTATTTTTTCTAGATTGGCTGAAATATCTGTAAGCAATTCATCTTCTAAAACCGTATCCCTTTCGCCTTCTACCTTCAACCTTTCACCTTTTAACTCTTCCATCAACTCCCCACTCACTTCACTAAAATTATTTACAAAATTCAATGGATTTTGAATTTCATGAGCAATACCTGCTGTGAGTTCACCAAGACTTGCCATTTTTTCTGATTGGATGAGTTGAGATTGAGTGGATTTTAAATCTGCTAATGTTTTTTCCAATATCTGGTTGGCTTTCTTTTTAGTATGAAAACGATAATAAATGCCCGCCAATAATAATAAAAGGAGTGCAGCAAGGCCAATGATGAAGTTGCGGGTAAGGCTGGCAATTTTGTTTTGCCCTTCTAATTGGGCAATGGATATTTCATTGTCATTGATTAACTGCTCTGTTTCAAAACTAATAGTCCTGAATTTTGACTGGTCGGCCAGTATGCTATCTTGCAGGCTGATGAATGATTTGTAGGTTTCTTTGGCTTTTACAGCATCGCCTGTTTTTTCATAGAGTTCTGCCAATAGTTTATAATCCCGCAATACACTTGGGCGAAAAGTTCTTACTCGGTCTATATCTTTTAACAACAGGGCAATTGCCTCTTGATACCTTTTTTGTTGTATTCTTAGCAATGCTATGTAATAATCAGGTTCCAGAATTCCTACACCTGCGCTAACAACAAGTTGATTTTGATTGATCAATTGCCAGGATAACCGCAGCAGCGAATCTGCAACGCTTAACTCTCCCTTTTTAATATTGTATAAAGAACGTATTTGTAATAAATATGCTTTAACGGGGATGTTAACCGAATAAAGCTCTGCCATTTTTAAATAATAATCCACACTGTCTAATTGATTGGAGCTAATTTTAGCGTTTGCCATATGCCTTGCTGTAAAAAGGCTGAAATCTCCTTTTATGTTTTTGCCAATTGCATTGTAATAGCGTAAAGCTACCTGCAAGGATGTTTCTCCTGCTTTAATTGCCTTTTCATAATCACCCATTTGTAAATAGAAATCGCACAATAGCCCTGAATTATTTATCCAGATTGCTTTTGTGTTTCTGGGCTCAATTCCAAAAAAACGTTCACCAATTATACTACTATCAATATAGCTGATAGATTTTTTTATATTATAAATAGACTGTTCATACAAACCGATATTTCGGTAAAATCCGGCTAATACATAATAGCAGGTGTTTAATCCACTACTATCATTATTTTTTTTATAGCTGTTCAGTTTTTCAGCAAAATAAGTAAAGCCTTCTGAAAGTTTGGATGAAGTTCGGTAAGGAATCCGAAGTTCAACTAAAAAACCTATACGCAGTATTTGAGCATGGGGTGTTTTACTGGTTTCTAATTTCTCTACGTTAATCTTACCATAATCAATAGCTTTTATTTTATCGGTTACAGAAAAATTAGAAAGGATACTGTTTTTTATAACAAAGCAAAGGTCTTCGTCAGTTCCGTTTTTAAATATTTCAGATGCTTTTTCAATCTGGGTTATATGCGCATCGTTTAAAACAGCAGTGTTGATTAACTCTCTTGCTGCATTGAACATAACCGTATCCAATCCTTTTACTGTTTTGCTTTTGCCGATTAGGGAGACGATGGAGTCTACACGGCTTTGCTGGGCATTTGCCAATACGGGAAGCAAAAGAAAGAGAAGTATTTTTAGTATGGGTTTCATTTTAATTTTTTTTGTTATCGTCCTCGCTTTGCAGCGTATTGTTTACCAATTTTATCAAATCATTTTTATCGGGCAAATACAGTTGATACTGGCTCACAAATAACTGGCTACCCATACCATACGTAGCGTATTCCACCAGCAGTTCATCTTTATCTTTTGAAAGGATAATACCAATAGGGGGGTTATCAGTTTCTGTATTTTCTTCACTGGCAAAATAGCCGAGGTATAAATTCATTTGGCCAATATCATCATGTTGCACTTCATTAATCTTTAAATCAATTAATACAAAGCAGCGAAGTATGCGGTGGTAAAATACAAGATCAACCCTGTAATGTTTATTATTGATAGTCATGCGGTATTGCCTGCCCACATAGGTAAAGCCTTTGCCCAGCTCTAATAAGAACTGTTGCAGGTTATTGCACAAATGATTTTCCAGTTCTTGCTCAGAAGGAAGTTGTTCTTCGGGTATTTTAAGAAATTCAAAAACATAAGGGTCTTTTAAAATATCTATGGGTTTGGCTATTTCCTGCCCTTGTGCAGAAAGCTGTAAAATTTCTTCTTTGTTTTTGCTGAGTGCAAGCCGTTGAAAAAGGGCGGTGTTTTTCTGTCGCACCAATTCCCGTACATTCCAGTTTTCTAACTGCGTTTGCTTTTCGTAAAAGCTTCTTTCTAAAGGGTCATCTATTTTTAAAAACTCCACTATATGGCTCCATGTCAATTGGTGCGACACTGTCGCACCAATTGGATAAGTAAGATAGAACTGCCTGAACCTCTTTACATTACTGGCACTAAAGCCTTTGCCATGCAGCAGCGAAAGGTCTTTAGCCAAATTGCTAATTAAAGCCTTGCCATACTCCGCCCTTGTGTTGCCACCCTGTTCAAAATTTACAATATGCTGACCAATTTGCCAATAGGTATCCAGCAATTGGGTGTTTACTGCCTTGGTGGCTTTTACCTGCCCAACGGTATAAGTGGTAGATATTTTACCAAGTAGTTGCTGGTAATCTGGCTGTAGGTTATCTAGTGAAACATTATCTTTCATAAAAAATTTTAAAAAATAGTAGTTGGTAAAATTATTGTGAATTGGCTGCCTTCATTTTCCTTCGTCTCCACCCTCAACTCCCCACCATGTGCTTTTACAATATCATAACTCAAGCTCAAACCCAATCCTGTTCCTTGTCCTGTGGGTTTGGTGGTGAAGAAGGGTTGAAAGATTTTTTCTTTGATTTCATTTGGTATGCCACCGCCATTATCTGATATAATTATTTCTATGGTGTTTGCTTGTTTACGTGTTGAGATACTTACCATTGGAAAGTACTCTTCGTCAGGTCGTCTGATCGTTGGGTCGTCTCCGTTCTGACGCTTCGACGTTCCGACTTCTTGACGACCAGATTTCAGATTGAAGATTTCAGATTGCTTCGCTACTGCGAAGAAAGCATTATTAATAATATTCAACACCACACGTCCGATATCCTGTGGTACCACATTCACTTTTGGCAGGTTGGGGTCTAAATGTGTTTCAAATTGCGCATTAAAGCTCTTGTCTTTTGCGCGGTAGCCATGATAAGCCAATCGTAAATACTCATCACACAATGCATTAATGTCGGTTGGTTCTTTTTGTCCGCTTGAAGTTCGGCTATGTTGCAACATGCCCTTTACAATATCTGCTGCACGTTTACCGTGGTGATTGATCTTTTCGGAGTTAGCACTTATATCTTCAATTAGCGCCGTCACTTCTACTTTGCTCAATGAAGCTCCTCCCTCAGCATTCCCAGTGCCGAGAGATCCTACCATTGCTTTCAACTCATTACTCAACTCCAGATTCAATTCCGAAAAATTATTTACAAAATTCAATGGGTTTTGAATTTCATGTGCTATACCAGCAGTTAATTCACCAAGGCTGGCCATTTTCTCACTTTGTATTAATTGAGATTGTGTCGATTTTAAATCGGTTAAAGATTGGTTGAGTGCAGCCGTTCGTTCTTGTACTTGAATTTCTAAAGTTTCGTTTTGTGAGGATAAAATAGACTCTTTTTCTTTGGAAAGTTTTTGAACCCTTTCTAGATTTAACCGCAAATCCTGACTTCGTTTACCAAATGCATAACCTAAATAAACTGAAAGAACAACCGGCTGAAGCATAAAGGCAAATGGATGAAATTTTACTAGATTTATCTGTAATAAACCTATTCTATTAAAAACAGTTATAGTCCAAACAATAATAGAAACAAGGCTAGAACTTATAAAGAGGATGCTACCAACTCTATTATCTTTCCATGATTTTGAAGCTATTCTTGTAGTTGCAATAAATGCAAGCGTTGCCCATACGGGAGCTACAATGTTTGGGTCGTATAAGAAGTAACAACCTATAGCTATTATCGCTGAGAAAAGTATGGTTGTATAAACAATATCCAGCCGTTGGTTAAAAGTCTTGTATATGCAGTACAAAGAAATACTATAAGAAACAACAACAGAAGTATCACATAAGAAAATAAGCCAAAAAATATTACTTTGATAACCAAAGCTCCAGATTACAGCAATAACAAAAAGGATTAAAAAAAACAAAGAGCTTGCAAAGTGTAAATTTATTTTTTCGCTTGGAAAAAAGAGAAAAAACGATAAAAAAATGATAAACATTAAAATAGCAACTCCCAAAGTGATGTACCAATTATTTTCACTTTGTCTATTGGCTGCGATTCTATTGTTTTTTATAACATCTTCGGAATTTGCATTGCTTAGTGTGGAGACTGCAATTCTTATACCTCCTTTGGTGATATTATATATAGGGAATTTATATTGTGCATTTACAAAGCGAACCGCCAACACCTGTTCCTTTGTTTTTTGTAATGGGAGTTCAAGTATTTGTGTGTACGGGTTATTGAATATTACTTCATTAATAGCTGAACTTACTTTTCCTAATTGGTGAATTAATTTCCCATCTAAATAAATCTCAGAAGCACCCAACTGAGAGATATTTAAAACAATGGCTTTGTTTAAAGTACTATCGGCTTTAATTTGCTTTCTAAACCAAACAATTTCACCAGGGTTGGCAATGGCATTTTTACCATCGGGCATATTTAAGTTGTTGTTGGATGATCGTTTCCAGGAAGCATCACCAAAATCGGGCTTTGCCCAATTCATATTGTCTCCTTTTTGGTAACGCCAATCTTTATTAAGCGTAAGCCATTGGTTGTTTAAGGTAGAATCTAAAATGGTTATTTGCTGCGTTTGTGCTTTTGTAACAAAAGCAATTAGCAATAGCAGCAGGGATATTTTTATTCGTGTTTTCATTATTTAGTTGGTTGAAATTTGAATTATAAATGTTGACCCTTCATCTTCCTTCGTCTCCACCTTCAATACCCCACCATGTGCTTTTACAATATCGTAACTCAAACTCAATCCCAAACCTGTTCCTTGCCCTGTGGGTTTTGTGGTGAAGAAGGGTTGGAAAATTTTGTCTAGTATTTTTTGGGAGATGCCACCCCCATTATCAGATACTTTTATTTGAATACTCTGCCCCCCAGAAGTGGGCTGAATGGAACTTGTTGAAACAGTAACAATGGGCTCATAACCTGCTTTGCCTAGTTTTGATTTTTCGTTTACTACGTAGAATGCATTGGTAATTAAGTTAAGTATAACACGACCTATATCTTGTGGAATGATATTTATGTTGCCAATACTTTCATCAAAATTCGTTTTCATGGTGGCGTTGAAAGATTTGTCTTTTGCTCTTAACCCATGATAAGCCAATCGTAAATATTCATCAGCCAATGCATTTATATCAGTGAGTTCCTTTGTACCACTGCTGCTTCGGCTATGTTGCAACATGCCTTTTACAATATCTGCTGCACGTTTACCATGATGGTTTATTTTTTCGAGATTGGCTGAAATATCTGTAAGCAATTCATCTTCTAAAACCATATCCCTTTCGCCTTCTACCTTCAACCTTTCACCTTTTAATTCTTCAATCAACTCCCCACTTACTTCACTAAAATTATTTACAAAATTCAACGGGTTTTGTATTTCATGAGCAATGCCTGCGGTGAGTTCTCCAAGGCTTGCCATTTTTTCTGATTGGATGAGTTGGCCTTGGGTGGATTTTAATTCATGCAAAGTACTTTCTACTTTTTCTTTCTGTTCTTGTAAAACTATATTTGCTTTTTGTTTTTGTCGGTTATTGCGGTATAGAAAAAATCCAACAATAAGAAATATACCTAGCACACTCAACAAAGCATAATTTCTGAGTTTGTTTTTTGATTCAATCTTTTCTTCTTCCAGTTGCTGCAACCGTTCCTGTTCTTTAAATGCTTCTTTTTGAAAATCGCTGAGATTTTTAATCCTTTCTTTCAATGTCTTTTGAGTTGCTTCCAAAGCAAGACCTTTATAGAAGTAAGCACTGTCTTTATTTCCATTCAATTCAAAGCTTCTAGATAAATTAGCATAAGCACTTTCCAAGGGTTGACTCTCCATCAATTGCCATACAACCAATTGTTTTTTGGCGTAGTACAAACTTGAATCTTTCTTTTTTTCATCAAAATAAAAGGAAGACAGGTTGCCATGAATTATACCTACCATGCCTAGATTATTTTGTTTGCCAGACCATAAAATTCCCTGATGCCAGTTGTCAACAGCCATCTTTTTATCTCCCTTCTTCAAGTAAATATCTCCCAGGCGCCTATACACACTACCAATGTAACTATTAGAATTTTCATTTTTTAGCTTTATGTCAAATGCAGTTTGTTGTAACTGAAGGGCAGAATCTATTTTACCTAAATCAAAATAAACCCCACCTAGGTTCATATTTATAATAGCAAGTAAATCATAATTGCTTGTTTCTTCAGCAATTATGATTGCTTTCAGGTAATAAGCTATTTGCTGAGTAGTATCGGCCGTACGACCCATAAGATGCCCCAAACCCTGTTGAATATTTGCAAGGATATTCAGCCGCTTTTTCCTTAAGTCAGGATATTTACCCGGTGCAAAAACTTTGTTTTCGTTTGCCGGGTTTTGTGCTATTTTGGCTGCACGCAAAAAATATTTCAGTGCTTCTCCAAATCTATTCAATTGGAATAGTTCGTATCCCTTATGACCCAACATCTCGGCAACATTAATAGCCATATTATTTTTTTCGGCAACGGAAAGGGCTATTTCTGCATATTGTAATGCGGAATCTCTTTTACTCTGATAATAAAAAAACATCAACCTGCTGGCTATATTATACCTTATGGAGTCGGTTGATGCTGAATGTAAAGCTTGTTTCAAACTATCTGCCTGTTTCTGTTGCATTTGAGCTTTTGCAAAGAAGGGGAGCAATAGTAGGAGGGATATTTTAATACATGATTTCATTTTAATTTCTTTTGTTGTTTGGATGGGGGCAAAAAACTTTCACCTGTTATCACTTTCTTTCCTGTTTTATTTTCTAATGCAAGCCTTGCATCTTTAGCAATCTTTCCACCTTTCTTTCCTGCTACTGCATTTTGTTGTATACCTTTTGCTTGTTCTGTTTCTGCAATTTGTCGAGTAGATAATTCTGCCAGTGCGGTGAAGATTAACTCTGCCTCGCTCATGTGGTCTCTCAAATTTTGCGTCTTTAATCCCTTTAAATTTTTATGTTGCTTTACACTCAGGCCAGCCCATTCACTATGAATAATATTAGTAAGAAATGAAAACTCATCAGTTTTTTCTATGCCGCTTTCTTTCCAGTAATCAGTGAGTTTGTTTCTTGTTTCCTGCCCCGTCATACGCTGCTGTATCCACTTTTCACTTCTTCCTAATTTCTGCCAGTTTTCTCTTGCACGGTCAAGACTTTGTTCCGGGTCGGCAATTTCCTTCATTCTTTCATAGCCGGTTTTTGCCAGCCATTGTTTAAAGGGTTCTGCTTTGGGAGATGGGATGGATTGGATTATTCTCAGCAATACTTCTGTTTCAGCTACATCAGTTTTCCTCATTTTACCATCGGTGGCTTTCATCTTGAACTGTCGACAAATTGTCGACAGTTCAAGCCCATCTTCACTTCTCACTCTTGATTTCATTTTAAACCAATAATCCCTTGGATTACTACTATCGGTTAAAATGGCTATTACATCAATAATAGAGAAATACCATTTCTCTTCTTTCGCATCCCAATGTGTTCTTACTTTTTGCTGTTCAAACAGTTTTATTGCGTTCTTCATACTTCTCAAATATTTACAGCTAAACTAATAGTAAACTAACCGGCTTCTCTCTT
Source organism: Chitinophagales bacterium (assembly GCA_013297995.1). Classification (GTDB taxonomy): domain Bacteria; phylum Bacteroidota; class Bacteroidia; order Chitinophagales; family Chitinophagaceae; genus Sediminibacterium. Next base: position 44,424 of record JAAFJB010000015.1, read on the forward strand.
GTTTCCACCTTCAATTCTCCTCCATATGCTTTTACAATATCATCCATGGTCTGAATCACGGATTGAAACGGATGAATTGATTTAACAGATTTTTTTCACTTCTTTAATCAGTATCATCCTTCAATCCTTTAAATCCGTGGTTTAGACAACTGGTAAACTAATAATAAATTCACTTCCTTCTCCTTCTTTGGTCTCCACCCTCAACTCCCCACCATGTGCTTTTACAATATCATAACTCAAGCTCAATCCTAATCCTGTGCCTTGACCTGATGGTTTGGTGGTGAAGAAGGGTTGGAAGATTTTTTCTTTGATTTCATTTGGTATGCCACCGCCATTATCTGATATAATTATTTCTATGGTGTTTGCTTGTTTACGTGTTGAGATACTTACCATTGGAAAGTACTCTTCGTCAGGTCGTCTGATCGTTGGGTCGTCTCCGTTCTGACGCTTCGACGTTCCGACTTCTTGACGACCAGATTTCAGATTGAAGATTTCAGATTGCTTCGCTACTGCGAAGAAAGCATTATTAATAATATTCAACACCACACGTCCGATATCCTGTGGTACCACATTCACTTTTGGCAGGTTGGGGTCTAAATGTGTTTCAAATTGCGCATTAAAGCTCTTGTCTTTTGCGCGGTAGCCATGATAAGCCAATCGTAAATACTCATCACACAATGCATTAATGTCGGTTGGTTCTTTTTGTCCGCTTGAAGTTCGGCTATGTTGCAACATGCCCTTTACAATATCTGCTGCACGTTTACCGTGAGCCATGATAAGCCAATCGTAAATACTCATCACACAATGCATTAATGTCGGTTGGTTCTTTTTGTCCGCTTGAAGTTCGGCTATGTTGCAACATGCCCTTTACAATATCTGCTGCACGTTTACCGTGATGGTTTATTTTTTCAAGATTCTGAACTACATCATTTGCAATAGCTTTTACTTCTTCTGTATTTCCTTTATCAACTTCATCAACCATTTCCTTTATTAACTCCCCACTCACTTCACTAAAATTATTCACAAAATTCAACGGGTTTTGTATTTCATGGGCAATGCCTGCGGTGAGTTCTCCCAAGCTGGCCATTTTTTCTGATTGAATGAGTTGGCGTTGGGTAGATTTTAAATCTTCTAATGATTGCTTTAACTCACTGGTTCTTTCTTCTACTTTATGTTGCAACACTTCTTTTTCTTTTCTTAATCTGCTTTCTCTCCAAAGGCTAAATATTCTTAATGCTCCTAAAAACAACAAGGCATAAATGGTATATGCCCACCATGTTTTCCACCAAGGTGGTAAAATGGTAAATGCATAATCAAAAGATTTACTCCATTCACCGCTTTCGCCAATAGCCCTTACCTGAAAAACAAATTTTCCATCGGGCAGGTTGCGATAATCGGCCAGGGTTTCTGTAGTGGGGTTGCTCCATTTATTATCTAAACCCAGCAAACGAAAACTGTATTTTATTTTAGTGGGTGCATGCCAATCCATAGCTGAGTATTGAAAGCCAAGGTGATTTTGATTGGATGGAATTTTGGGGTTGATGGGATAATTCTCATACAACTGCACACTATCAAATTGTATTTTTTGAATGCTGCTGTCTGATGAATTTAGATAAGCAGGCAATGCTTCATTAATGTACAATTGCCGGAGGCTCACAACAGGTGGTTGTTGCGATGGTTTATAAGCATCTTTCATCATTTTATTTACACCACCACCATAAGTAGGTATCCAAAGATTGCCATCCTTGTCTTCTGCCGCTCTACCTAAAACATTATTGGATAGTCCTTCGGCTGTGGTAAAATTTAGAAAGGGTGAACCTGTCCTGAGCGAAGCCGAAGGATCGTACTTACTCAACCCATTTCTTGTTGTTATCCATAAAACGCCTGCTTTATCTTCAACTATTGACCCCCCAAAAATATTACCAACTAATCCTTGTGCTGAGGTAAAATGTGTGAAGGTTCCCGTATGGCCTTGTTTGGATGGCTCGTACCTGATTAGCCCGTTACTTACAGTAAACCAGAGAGAACCATTTTTATCTGCCAAAGTGCTGGTAACACCGCTCGGTAGCCCTTCGGCTGCGGTATAGTGAACAAAAGTACCAGACTGTCCATCAGCTGCAGGTGTATATTTGGTTACACCAAGACCTCCTCCACTAAACCAAATGTTTCCTGATTTATCTTCCCTTATTGAATTTGTAGCTCGGTGGATGTAACCTTCTGTTTCTGTAAAATGAAAAAAAGCTACCGGCTTTCCCTCTTTTGCCGGTTCGTAACGGGTAATGCCTCCGCCATTTCCACCAAACCACAAATGCCCCCTGCTGTCTTGCAAAATAGGCCGCACATCGGGTACGGAAATCCCTTCAGCCGTTCCAAAACTGTAATAAGACTTGCCATCATATTTTATTAACCCTCGTGTAGTACCAAACCAATGATTTCCTTCCTTATCTTCATAAATTCCAAAAGAATAAGTGAAGGGATATTGAGTAATATTTTTCGTTTGCCCGGCTTCGTTATACTTGTTGATGGCTGTAATTGAACTGAACCATAAGTTATCTTTACTATCCCTATTGGCACTGATAATAAAATTATCGGCAAGCCCATCTGCCTTGGTATAATGTTGAAAATGGCTTGTATTTATCCGGTTTGCCCCCGCCCCAATGGTACTAATCCAAAGCTGACCAGACCTGTCTTCCATAATGCCATTTTGGGGAATCAAATTAAATGAAAGTCCCTCTGCCTCTGAAATATTAATAAACTGTTTTCCATCATAACTGAATACACCACTTCGTCTTGTGCCGAACCAGATATGACCAGATTTATCTTGTAAGATAGCCATAACATTGTTATTGGAAAGTCCATTGGTTGAGGAAAACTGAAAAGGGAAATTAATGAAGGTATTGCCCTCTAATTTACTTGCCCCACCATTGGTGCCAAACCAATGAGCACCTGCTTTGTCTTGCATGATGCATTCTACAGTATCATTTGCCAGCCCTTGTTTTGTGGTGAAATGAATGAAAGACTTACCATCAAATTTATTTACGCCACCTCCCTTTGTAGTGAACCACAGGTTGCCAGCCTTGTCTTCCAGTACAGATGAAACATCGTTATTAGAGAGCCCTTCATTGGTAGTATAGTTTGTTAAGGTTACACCGGCATTGTTTTTAGATGGTTCCAGTTTGCTCACTCCACCATTGGTAGCAAACCAAATATTACCCGCCTTATCCTCTATGATTTTCCAAACCCAGTCTCCTGCAAGTCCTTCGGTTTTGCTATAGGTGGTGAAGGTTTTGCCATCAAAGTGGCTTACCCCGCTGCGAATATGACCAAACCAAAAATTGCCTTTACTGTCTTGAAAAATAGAACGAATATCATTGTGCAAAAGCCCATTCTCCGTTCTATAAACAACAAAAGATTTACCATCATAACGGCTCACCCCACCACCACTAGTGCCTATCCAGAGATAGCCGTCTTTATCTTGTAACATGGCACCAATAAATTGGTTTTGCAGGCCCTGGTCTATATTCAATTGCTGTATATCGTACCTGGCATTTTCATTAATTCGCAGTGGCAGGGCAGGGTTTATTTTGGGAGAAAATAGCTTTGCTGTTTTGCCTTTTATTGTAAAGGGTTTACCTGTTGGCGTAGTGCCGCCCAGCAGGTTTTGTATGGTGTAACCCTGTGGGCTGTTTGTGGCATTGTGTTTGGTGAGTTTGTTTTCATCCACCGTTGTTTTTTGCAAATTTTCCGGTGCAGGATAAATATTATCCATTGGTTTAATGTTGCTCACTTTAGGAGTTACCTGCAGCAGTTTTGGCTTGGCAATACTATCCATATTTAGTCTTTTGCCAATGGCAGGTATGGGTATGCCGGTAGGTATGGTTTTACCATCAACAGTAATGATAGGTTCTACCGCCCTGCCTGTTACCACATTTACATTGTAGCCACCCTTGGGGTTGGCTTCCCAGCTTTTGGGTGGGGTGTAGAGTGATGGTGGTGCCGTGCCATCATCTTTGGGGGTGCTGTTGCAGGCGGCTAATAAGAATAGTGGGAAGAAAAATTTTAAATTCCATAATTTTCTTACTATTTTATGCAATGCTGTAAATATATGCTGCTGATGCGATAGTGCAAGTGGTATGTTCATATTTCAATGTATATATACCGAACCAATGGCTCTTTGTTTATTACTTTATTTCTTTTTACTTACTGAAGTACGCCGCTTCAAAATTTAATCATAGCTATCTATCTACTCGCAAACAGCTATGCATGGTAGATATTTACACCGGCAATGAAACCATAAATTCGCTACCCACTCCTTCTTTCGTCTCCACTTTTAACTCCCCACCATGTGCTTTCACCATATCATAACTCAAACTCAATCCCAATCCAGTTCCCTGCCCCGTAGGTTTGGTAGTAAAAAAGGGTTGGAAAATTTTGTCTTTGATGGAATCGGGAATACCATTGCCGTTATCGGATATTACTATTTCAATCTTATTTTCTTTTTTGCTGGTTGATATGCTTACCAATGGAGTGTATACTTCCAACGTACCTAATATTTGATCTTGACGTTGCTTCACCACATAAAACGCATTCGTAATTAAATTCAATATCACTCTTCCAATATCTTGTGGAATGATATTGATCTTGCCAATGCTTTCATCAAAATTGGTTTTCATGGTGGCGTTAAAACTTTTATCTTTTGCTCTTAACCCATGATAAGCCAATCGTAAATATTCATCTGCCAATGCATTTATATCAGTGAGTTCTTTTTGCCCTGACGATGTTCTGCTATGTTGCAACATCCCCTTTACAATATCTGCAGCCCGTTTACCATGATGATTTATTTTCATCATATTTTCAGAAATATCTTTCAGCAAATCATTCTCAAGTGCTTCATCTCTTTCGCCTAGGGCCTTCCCTCTTTCATCTTGTATCTCTTTAATCATCTCTGTACTCACTTCACTAAAATTATTCACAAAATTCAACGGGTTTTGTATTTCATGCGCAATGCCTGCAGTGAGTTCACCAAGACTTGCCATTTTTTCTGATTGAATCAATTGCTTTTGGGTATTCAGCAGTTCTGCTAACGTATGCTCTAGTTCAATTTTTTGAGCAGTTAATGCTGCCGTTCTTTCAACAACTTGTATTTCTAACTCAGCTTTTAATTTTTCGGTAAGTTGTAGTTCTTTTTCTTGCTCCTCTAGTTTAACCCGAGATTTTTCAAGTGCCTTGCTTTGTTTATTATTAAAAAACAACAATCCCCCTAGCCAAATAAATCCTATAATTGCGGCATTATCAATAAAATTTGACCAATTTTTATACCCTAGAGGGGAAAAATTTTCTATTATTTTTTCTACAAACGAAATAATTACAATTGGAATTACTGCGTATACAACAGTTACCACTGGTTTAAATATCCGCTGCTTCAATAATAAAAAAAACAACGAAAATAAAAAGCAGTAAGACAGTAAGGAAATATAAAACCTCAATTGATCAGACAAAGCTTCAGCAATTATTAGTCCGATTGCAATATACACACCCATTTTAAAATAATAATCCCACTTAGGCAAGGGCTTAATGATTCGAATTTTTTTTCTTGAATATGCAAATAAACAAAGCAATACTATGGATGGTACAAACATATGTATAAGATTAAGAGGGGGTACTCTATGAAAAAAAATGAATTATTGTATATTAATGAACATGCCTTCTTTTAACAATTCCTCCTGAAGTTTCTTTAATGGTACTTGCAAACACAAATGCATTAGGATCCACATCAGCCACCATATTCTTTAACTTCCGAATTTCTAAACGAGTGATGATGGTAAAAATAATATCACAATCGTCGTGTACATCAAACTTACCCGGCAGGTATCCCCTCTCCCCTTTATATACTGTAATTCCTCGCCCCAATTCATTCACCAACTTGTGTTTTAATTCTTCACTCTTTCCTGATATAATGGTAACACCCGTATAAGCTTGAATGCCTTCAATTACATAATCAATTGTTTTTGAAGCGGTAAAATAAGTGAGCATAGAATACAATGCTGTTTGAGGGCCAAATTCAAATGCCGCCAAACTAAAAATGATGATATTTAAACCGAGAATAATTTCACTAATAGTAAAGCTAGATCTCCTTAGTGTGTACAATGCCAATACCTCAATTCCATCAACAGCACAGCCCCCTCGCATGGTTAATCCAATTCCCAATCCCAAAAAGAAACCACCAAAAACTGACACCAATAATTTATCGTCTGTTACCACAGGAAAATTGGGGTACAATAAACAAACGCCCAATAAAGCAATACAGAAGAAAGATTTTATGGCAAAACCCCTATTCACCGCATAAGCCGCCATAATTACAAACGGAATATTGGCTAATACAATTACATAAGCCAAATTAAAATGATACAATTCGTGAATCAACAGTGAAATACCTGTAATGCCCCCATCAAAAAATTTATTGGGCACTAAGAATCCCTTCAATGCAAATGCGGTAATTATTACACCCGCAATAAGTACTAATACGTCAATCAATGTAGATTCATGATGCTTAATGGTATGGGCACTTTCTGTATTTGCTTCTAACACTATCTGGTTCTTTTTTTGTTTATTAAATAATTTTTCCTGTGCTGATTTTGTAAAATATTTATGAGAAGATAAAAAAGCAATCTGCTGCCTTTGCCAATCCATTTTATCTTTCACCATTTCCTGTGCCATAAATTCAGTATATAATTTTTGTGAAAAAATTCCATAATCATCAGTGCCCAAATAATACAAATCGGCATCACAAAGTATTTGTGCTAATATATTGGTAGGGCATTGTGGAATTTTAGTAGCCCTAATCAAGTCCTGAATTTGCAGAATCTCATCAGCAGTATAGTCAAACTGAGGAAGTATTTCACCCGCATACTTGCAAGAAACTTCTTCGTGACCATTATAAATATCTATAAATCCTGCATCATGAAATGAAGCGGCTGTTTTAAGTAATGCTAAATCGTTTTCACCTATTCCCTCCAATTCAGCCAGCTCAATTGTGTGTTTCAATACTGCTTGGGTGTGGTTAATATTGTGGTAAACCAAGGAACTGGGTAATTCTTTCTTTAGTTTTTCAATGATAAAATTAATTGCCGCTTCAACTTGCATATATATTATAAAATTTTGATGACCCAAAATAGGGATAAAATACACCATTTAAAGATAATGGATTAATTGAACTATGCTAATGTTTTGTGCAGAATCATATTGTAAATTTAAAGCTATAAAATCTAGTAAACTTATGTATTTCAACCAGTTATAAACTAAACCTGTACAAGAATTTGTTCTCTAAACCGCTTTTTATAGAATATTCTTTATCTTTCCGCCCCAATTGATTGCAAAGCATGAAATGAGCGGTAACAAATTTTGTTACCAACCTTATAATATTGTTGGTTCGTTCCATGCCATATTTGAAATCAATAAAAGTTAACGCATGAAAAAAGACCGTGAAGAAGATATAGAATTGAATTTAGCAGGTGCAGATGAACCCCAACTTACGGAAGCTGGCAAATCGCGATGGTTTACTCGTAAACGCAAGGGCATATTAACTTCTACTGCCGATAAAAAAGAAACCCCCGAGGGTTTATGGAATAAATGTCCTGAATGTAGTTTAATCTGTACCACTACTGAATTAAAGGAAAATTTGTTTGTCTGCCCCAAGTGTAACCACCACCATCGAATTGGCAGTGAAGAGTACTACGATATTATTTTCGATAATGGTGAATACCAAGAATTATTTGATACAATTAAAAGTAAAGACTTCCTAGGATTCACTGATTTAAAACCTTATCAAAAGCGGTTGGATGATATTCATTCAAAAACCGACTTAAAAGATTCTATGCGTGTAGCTGTTGGCAAAGCCAATGGGGAAGGATTGGTTATTGCTTGTATGGACTTTGAATTTATTGGTGGCTCGCTTGGAAGTGTGATGGGCGAAAAATTCAGTCGCGCTGTAGACTATTGCATCCAGCACAAACTCCCCTATTTAGTAATCAGTAAAAGTGGCGGAGCCCGAATGATGGAGAGTGCTTTCAGCTTGATGCAGTTGGCAAAAACCAGTGGTAAACTTTCTCAATTGAGTGATGCGCAATTGCCTTATTTTTCTTTGCTCACCGATCCTACTTTTGGCGGCATCTCTGCTAGTTTTGGTATGTTGGGCGATTTGAATATTGCTGAACCCGGTGCACTGATTGGATTTGCTGGGCCAAGGGTGATTAAAGAAACCATCAAGAAAGACCTTCCTGCTGGATTTCAACGAAGTGAATTTTTACTAGAACATGGTTTTCTAGATTTTATTATTGATAGAAAAAATCTCAAAGATAAACTGGCACAGTTGGTGCAACTTTTCCGCAATTGAGTATGAACAATCGTCAAGCCTATTACAACTACCACATAGAAGATAAATATGAGGCAGGCATTGTTTTGCTGGGTACTGAAGTAAAATCTATCCGGGAAGGAAAACTAAGTTTTAATGATGCTTTTTGTATGCTTGATGCAGGAGAACTTTGGGTTAGGGGTTTATTTATTGCATCTTATTCTCATGGCACAGTAAATAACCATATTGAAGTGCACGATAGAAAACTGTTGCTTAATAAACGTGAAATAAAGAAACTGCAGATTAAATTAAAAGACAAAGGCTATACCATTATTCCGCTAAAAGTTTTCTTCAATACCAAGCGATTTGTAAAAGTAGAAATCGGTTTGGCGCGTGGTAAGAAACTACACGACAAGCGTGAAACCATTAAGAACAGAGATATAGCCAAAGAAATAAAAAAGCATTTGGGTTAAACCGCTGGCTCTTGCTGACTCAAGCAATGAAAACTTCCCAGCCCCCAAATAATATCGGTTGAATCTATCCCCACAACTTCACGTGTTTTAAAGCAGTCTGCAATAATTTGTAATGCTTTATCGTCTTTTACGCACTGGAAAGTAGGCACAATTATATGTTTATTACTAATGTAAAAATTAGCATAGGAAGCGGGCAATCTTTGATCCTCATAAATAATGGCATCGGGCATGGGCAATTCCACAATATTTAATTGCTTGCCGTTGAGCAATCGCATCTGCTTTAGCTGTTGTAAATTGGTTTGCAATAAATCATAGTTTGCATCTTGTTTGTTTTCTTCAACAACGGTAATTACGGTATCGGCATTCACAAAGCGTACGGTATCATCAATATGTCCATCGGTATCATCTCCTACTATGCCATCAGCAACCCATAATACTTGTTCAACCCCATAATAATCATATAAATATTGCTCAATTTCTGCTTGGCTTAAATGCGGATTTCTATTTTCATTCAGCAAGCAACAGCTAGAAGTTAACAAACTACCTGCTCCATTAAATTCAACAGATCCTCCTTCCATTACAATACTTGGATGATAAACAGGAATATCAAAATGTTTACCAATGAGTGTTGGAATAATATCATCTAAATCATAGGGAGGATATTTATTGCCCCAAGCATTATAATTCCAGTCCACTATTATTTTTTTTACCGCAGCTTCCTTATTAATTAGGAATGCAGGCCCATGATCTCTGCACCATGCA
>JAAFJB010000149.1 GCA_013297995.1 Chitinophagales bacterium
AGCTGGCATACAATGCGCATTTGGATGTAGATATGAAGGGGTTATTGCAGAAGAATGGGTGTATGAATTGGTTCAATTCCACCTCAATTGTGGTGTTGCTGAAATTGCTTTGGCCGATTCAACGGGAATGGGTAATCCCATTCAAATGAAAAGAATGCTCACAAAAATTAAAAGCATTTGTGGCGAAACGCCCATCACGCTTCATTTACACAATACAGAAAATAAAGGTTATGCCAATATGATTGCTGCTATGGATTGCGGTATCACCCAATTTGATACAGCTTTTGGGGGCCTCGGTGGTTGTCCCTTTATACAAGGTGCTACGGGTAATATTGCTACCGAAGATACCGTGCATATGCTTCACCAAATGGGTTATACCACTGGAATTGATATTGCCAAACTGGCTTTGGTAAGCAAAGACATAGCAAAAACAATTGGCAGCCCACTACCGGGACTACTTTATTCACTCATTGATTTACCCACAATAAAAATTGTTTAATAGGATGGCACAAACCATTGCAGAAAAAATATTATCAAAACACTCTGGCAAAAATTTGTATGCTGGCGACCTCTGTATTGTTCCTGTTGATGGATGTATGGCTACCGATACTACTGCTCCGCTTGCCATTAAATCTTTTAAGGAAATGGGAGGCATAACAGTTCACGATAAAAATAAATTTCACTTAATCATTGATCATGCCGCTCCTGCACCCAATGAACGCATTGCCAATCTACACAATCTTATGCGTGAATTTGCGGCAGAACAAGATTCCGCTCTCTATGATATTGGAAGCGGTATTTGTCACCAAGTTATGGTAGACCACCAAAAAGTAAAGCCGGGTGATATATTCATGGGTGCTGATAGTCACACCCCTACTTATGGTGCGCTCAATGCCTTTGCCTGTGGTGTAGGCAGCACCGATCTTGCAGCAGTGATGCTTACCGGAAAAATTTGGCTGAAAGTACCTCAAAGCATTAAAGTTATTTTACACGGAAAAAAATTACAACCAGGTGTTTCAGCAAAAGATCTGGTATTGGAAGTAGTAAAACAACTCACCATCAGTGGTGCCACTTATCAATCGGTTGAATACCACGGTGAGGCTGTTGCCGCACTGTCACTTTCACAAAGAATGGTACTCTGTAATATGGTTGCAGAAATGGGTGCTAAAACAGGTATTGTTTCGCCCGAAGGGCTGGAATTGCCTTATGAATTCACACCCACTTATGCCGATGCGGATGCAGTTTATAGTCGCGTTATTGAAATAGATGCCGCTGCCATCCTACCAAAAATTGCCATTCCCAATTCACCCGATAATGTGCATGAGGTACGAGCATGGGTAGGCACTAAAATTTCTTACGCATTTATTGGCACTTGTACCAACGGAAGATTAGACGATTTACAGGCTGCTGCTGCCATTCTTAAAGGAAAACAAATAGCCAAAGGTGTTCGAATGATTATAGCACCTGCCAGCAAACAGGTGTTGATTGAAGGGCTGAAAGATGGAACCATTCAAACTTTAATAGAAGCAGGTGCTACTATTATCAACAGCGGTTGTGGGCCTTGTGTTGGAAGCCACGAAGGTGTGCCAGGTGATGGAGAATCGGTGATCAGCGCAGCCAACCGTAACTTTAAAGGAAGAATGGGAAACCCCAATGCAAAAATTTATTTAGCTAGTCCCGCTACTGTCGCCATAAGCGCATTAATGGGAGAAATAACAGAACCAATAACTCAATAACTCACCATGCCTTTAGCACACGTTTACGGCCACAATATAGATACCGACCGCATCATACCCGGCAAGTACACCAAAACATTGGATCTCACATCTTTGGCTGCTCATGTTATGGAAGATTTGGATCCTGGTTTTCACCAAAAGTTTAAAGTGGGTGATATCATCGTTGCTGGTGATAATTTTGGTTGTGGATCTTCCAGGGAGCAAGCGCCCATTGCTTTAAAAACGGCTGGTGTTGCGGTTGTAATTGCCCATTATTTTGCGCGTATTTTTTTTAGAAATGCCATCAATATTGGCCTCCCTGTTTTAGAAATTCCCAATCATACTATTCAAAATGGCGACCAACTGCATATTGATTTAAGCAATGGCATTGTTACCAATATTACCCAAAATATAAGTTATAATGCCACTAAACTTCCAAAAGTAATGCTTGATATTATGGAGGAAGGGGGATTGGTGAACTATCTTAAAAAACACAAAGACTATATTCTCGCATGAGCTTACCACTACAAAATATTCGTGTACTAGAATTTACCCACGCGGTAATGGGGCCTACCACTGGTTTACTACTGGCAGATATGGGTGCCGAAGTAATTCATATAGAACCACCGCAGGGTGATGAAACAAGGCGACTAAAAGGATTTGGCACCGGCTATTTTCCTTTTTATAGCAGGAATAAAAAAAGTCTCGCCATCAATTTAAAATCAGCCGAAGGCAAAGAAATTATTTACCAATTGGTAGCGAATGCTGATATTATCGTAGAGAATTTTGGCCCAGGCACCATGGATCGATTGGGGTTTGGATATAATCAGCTACAAGCCATCAACAGCAAAATCATCTACTGCTCCCTCAAAGGATTTGCAACTGGCCCATATGAAAATAGACATGCCATGGACGAAGTAGTTCAAATGATGGGAGGCTTGGCATATATGACGGGTCGCCCAGGTGATCCACTCCGAGCTGGCACTTCCATTATTGATATTACAGGCGGTATGTTTGGGTATATTGGAATATTGATGGCTTTATATGAAAGAGAAAAAACGGGCAAGGGCAAATTGGTAAAAGCAAGTTTATTTGAGACCACCGCTTTTTTAATGGGTCAACATATGGCTTATGGTGCCATCACCAAAACACCTGTTCCGCCAATGCCAGCAAGGGTTAGCGCATGGAGTATTTATAGAATTTTTAATACAAAGGATAGGGATCAAATTTTTGTAGGCATCATCAGTGAAAAACATTGGGATCGTTTTTGTGAAGTATTTAATAGAAGCGATTGGAAAGCCGATAGCAGGTTACAAACCAATAACGGAAGAATTGAGGAGAGGGAATGGTTTCTCCCCGCTGTTGAAACCATGTTATTGCAATTTACCAAACAAGAACTCATGGATAAATGCGAAAAAGCTGGTATTACATTTGCGCCTATTGCAACACCAGCCGATTTGTTTACTGACCTACAACTCAATCAGGGCGGGAGTTTGCTGGAGACAATTTTACCAGATGGCACTATTACCAAACTACCCAAAACTCCTATAGAATATGAAGGTGCTACTATTGAATTAAAAATGAATCCACCTAAAATTGGAGAACATACCATAGAAATTTTATCGGAATTGGGCTATACAAAATCTGATATAGAAATACTAGCAACAAAGGGCATTACCCATACTGAATAACTCAATAACCCAATCAACTCAATAACTCAATAACTTAATCAACCCAATAACTCAATAACTCAATCAACCCAATAACTTAATAACTTAACATGGAACTAAGTAATAAAACGGCAAGAGAGATTTTTGAAGCAGTAAAAGCCAATCCTGCCAGAGCCAGATTTGGGTTTGGCAACAAAGCGGCTATTGTAAATATTGATTTACAAAAAGCATATACTTGTGTGAATGAATTTAAAACGGCTTATGAAACAGATCAGAATCAAATTCATTATATCAACCAGATTAATCAACTGGCAAGGGCAAAAAAACTACCCGTAGTATTTACCTTTGTAGCATATATGAACTCCGCTGAAGACGCAGGTATTTGGGGTACTAGAACCCATACCGAGGATTCATTGCAGAATATAAAATTTGGATCTAGAAGATCGGAGTTTGATGATAGGTTGGAAGTAGATCGTGAAAACGATATTATTTATTGTAAAAAAATGCCATCGCCTTTTTTTGAAACCCAACTACAATCCTTGCTGGTATGGCATCAAGTAGATACTATTATACTCACTGGTGGCAGCACTTCTGGCTGTATTAGGGCAGCCGCAGTAGATTCCTTATCGCGTGGATATAGAACCATTGTACCAGAGGAATGTGTGGCGGATAAACACGAGAGTTATCATTTTGCTAACCTAACAGATATGGCACTAAAATATGCAGATGTATTGCCTGTACAAGAGATCATTCATTACCTGAAAAAATAATATCCATGCTTGCAGATCCTA
>JAAFJB010000150.1 GCA_013297995.1 Chitinophagales bacterium
TAAGTTGAGTGTAATTTTTTGTCATAGTAACCAAAAGGTCGCACTACTTGGTCAAAAGGCAAAAAAAGCCTTCAAAAGCTTTTTTTGCCTTTTGTTTAAAAATTGCACTTATCTATTGAACTCAGCTATTGATTGAATCAATAATATCGTTTTTATTGTCTGCGATTGAAGTCGTGTAGTATTTGGATTGAAAACCGTAATATTTTCCGTCTTTTTCAATTGGCTCTGTCTCAATTCCTGTTTGGTTTTTGTAGCGAAATAGTCCAATACGATTGTTGAACTCTGCACAAAAGAGCAAATAAGACATTTGTTCAAATGCCCACGTCTCTCGTTTGTCATATTTTAAACCAAATATTTTCCAGTTCATTTGTTTGCGTTCATTCTGTTTGTTGTGAATGTTTGGGTTATATGAGTCGTCCTTACACTTGCTGCCAACGTTTTGCAGATTTGCGATGGGCGGGATTTTTGCCACTGAACTTGATGCGGAGCACAAAACTTTCGGCTACCACAAAACTGTCTGCGGAGCACGAAACCCCGCCTATTGCAAATGTGCTGTTCAAGCTCACACGTTCCGTGAAGGTTGTAGTATTCATGAATACGAGATCTTTGTTGTTCATCAAATATACCATAAAATGACAAAAAAAATGAGTTATCGAAAAACGCTTTAGGTGAGAACCAATTGTTTTGGTTAGAAGAGATGCATCGAGCATTACAAGTAGGTAATTACAGTAAACAAACCATGCGCAATTACCTCATGGAGATGCGCTTACTGTTTCAATATTACCACCATTTGCGGGTAGAAGATATTACCCAGCAAAATATCAGTGAGTATATTTTGTTCATTAAAAAGGTTCATGGGGTAGGGTTGGCTAAATACCGCAGTGTAGCCCATAGCTGTGGGTTCTTTTTTAAAAAAATCATTGAAAAATCTTATGTGCTTCCCACTACACTCTATCCACGTAAGGTATTTGTACTGCCAGCGGTTATGACGCAATTAGAGGTTAAAACACTTTATATTTCATTGAAAGACATCCGCCAAAAAGTAGTAGTTGGATTATTGTATTAGGAAGGTACACCCACAAAGTAGCCATTACAGCCCACCGCATAGAAGCCATTAATGAAGCCAATCAAACCATCCGATTTAAGTACAAAGACTATCATGCTAGGGGAACAAAAAAAGAACAACAGGTGATGGTATTAAAAATACCAGAGTTTATTCGCCGGTATGAGCAGCATATACTACCCAAAGGTTTTGTAAAAATCAGGCACTATGGTTATTTAAAGAATTACAAGCGTACCGAACGATTAAGAGCATTATTTGCGATGATGCAATTGCCACTGCCACCACCAAAAGTACAAGTGCCTGTAAAAGTACGTATGCTCGAAAAACATGGAGTAGATATTGGTATATGCCCTGTTTGTAAAATAGGTAGTATGGAAACAGTAGCTACCTATTACAGGGGAGTATTGTGTAAACCAACAAGAACCAAACCAATGAAACCCATTATGTACAATCCCGATAGGGGATCACCATCTGTAAATGAATAGCTTATGATTAAAATAAAATTACTGGGTAATAAAAAGCAACTGCATGAAGTACAAAGTGGGTAAGGGGAATTATTTGCTTAACAAAAGTTTATTACAAAAAAAGGTATTAAAACATGAGCCACCCAATAATTAATATCAACCCGAAAGCTACAAATCCACCTACTACAATCTGAACTACATACCAGTGTGAGCTTAACATGGAGTAGCAAAAATGCCCCAGCATCTTCCTTGATAATGGGGCATTTTTAGCGGGCATTTATTCTACTCCGCTTAATGTTGGTGGCAGTTTTAGTCTTAGAGTTTGTCCTTTGGAAAAAGTCTAAGTTGCTTTGTGTCTATGCCTTTTATTGTGTCAAACTCAATAAGGTTAATATCTATGCCCAACTTTTGCATTACTTCACTATGATGAACAAATTCTTTTTTATTGTAAATACTGATTTTCCATTTTACTGTTGTCGTGTCTATTTGCTTTATTATTTCTTGAAAATATGGAAGGTCAACCTTAGATAATGAATGTCCTAAAACGTAAATTTCTTTGATGTCTTTTAGTGTGTCAAAAAAAGGTTTATTGTCTTCAATAATCTTTTCAGTGGACTTGTATGTTTCTTCAAAATATGAATCAAGAATTTTATTGCCTTCAGTTACTCTAACATCTGAATCTTCATCATTATAAAGTTCGTCTAAGGTTTTATTTTCTTTTGGGTCTCTACTGTGTCCTAAAATTAATGTTGAGTTATTGTCAACCGCCTTGTTATGAATGTAAAAAATATTTTTTGATGAAACGTGGTATAGTTTTTCAAGTGTGTCTGTGTAATTAAAATTTATAAATAAGCTTTCAACTTTCAGTTCAATTTTCTTATCAGTTGAGTCAATCGGCATTTTAAGTTGAAGTATCCATTCTGTAAAATGCTTTTTAAGTTCTTCTGTTATAATATCAATTCTTTTCTGAACTTCATATTGATAGTCGTGATGATTTGCGTCACTCCAATCTTCGGCTGAATACGAAACAAGATAGTTGGAACATTCATCAACAATTTGTTCTGTGTCAAGATATGCTAATGTCTCCTCAAAGTCTGACCACAAAGAATCTCCTCCAAAATATTCTTCAAGTTTTTCAATTAAGTCATCGGTCTCTTTGTCTTGCAAATAGGTTTTAAAATCCCAATAACGAGATTTTAGTCCGTGGTGTAAGTCAAAACCATTACCAATAATATAAAGTCTGTCAGGGATTGTCATTTGTGTAGGATGTCGTTAAAAATTGCCACCAACTCTATAAATATACGAAAGATTTCCATCCATAAACTTTCGCTTTTTTATAGAACTTACAACATTTCAATGCCTTAAAAAATTACTGCCTCCCCAAAAAAATTCATAAATACAACAGTTCGTTACTCCTCTATATACACCCGCTTTACCCGCTGGCTCACGCCCGTCATTGTTTCATAAGGTATGGTGCCCGCCGCGGCTGCTAGTGTTGCTATATCTATATTGGGGCCAAAAACTTCTACCGTATCACCCGCCGCTGCCTTGGGTATATCGGTGATATCTATCATGGTCATATCCATACATACTTTGCCCACCACAGGCGCATAAGCTCCATGCAAATACATACGCCCAACGCCATTACCCAAACGTCTATTAAAGCCATCTGCATACCCTATACGCACCGTGGCTATCACACTATCTCTCTCTAATTTTCCCGCTCGGGAATAACCCACTGTTTCCCCCGCCGATAATTTACGCACCTGCGCTATGGTTGATTTTAAGGTTGCTACCGTGGCTAATTTCAAGGTTTTATTAGGCGTTGTATCTACCCCATAAAGTCCTATCCCCAACCGCACCATATTGAACTGCAATGCTGGATTCCTTTGTATGGCCGCTGTATTGGCTATATGCTTTACAAATGAATATCCCAGCGCTTTTTCTAGCATACTGCAAGCCATTGTGAACTGCTCACACTGCTCCGCTGTAAACGCATCAAATGCTGGGTCTTCACTGGCTACTAAGTGACTCAATACGGATTTTATTTTTACGGTTTGCTGATTGCAAAGTGATTCCGACAATGCAGTGTATGCTGCTTTATCAAAACCAAGTCTATTCATACCCGTATTTAACTTTATATGAATGGGATATTTTTCCAGCCCCTGCTTTTGAATATATTGTTGAAAGGATTTTAATATTTCAAAAGAAAAAATTTCAGGCTCCAATGAATAATTTATCAATACATCAAAAGATTGCTCATCAGCACTCATCACCATGATGGGTAAATGAATTCCTGCCTTGCGCAGCGCTACACCCTCATCGGCATAAGCCACCGTTAAATAATCTACTTTCTGTTGCTGTAATATTTTTGCTACCTCTCCTGCCCCACTTCCATAACCAAATGCTTTTACCATGGCCATCAATTTGGTAGATGGCAATAACAAGGATTGGTATATTTTTAGATTCTGCACCATGGCTGTTAAATTCACTTCCAATACCGTTTGATGCACTTGCTGCTCCAGCCAATGCGCTATGCGCTCAA
>JAAFJB010000151.1 GCA_013297995.1 Chitinophagales bacterium
GCTAAATATGGCACTGTCTTCCACAAAATCTTTTGATAATAAAAGGCATAGCCCTGCGCCAGTATCAAAAATATACCTGCTTAAGATAGTCCTGCTAGTTTGAATGCTGGCAGTTTGTAAGGGGAGGTTACTAAAGTTGGGTTTTAATACAAACCCTCCTTTGGGATAACGGAATCTACCTGGAGTAAAAATTGCTAGGGTATATTCATCATAATCAATATGCACTACATATCGTCTTAAAAAACTATAGCCAATAATACCATCAATTCTAACTCCATATACGCTGGTAAGCAAACTATAGTCGTTGATGTGAAAATCAAGCTGATTCACTTCTATACCGGGCATTTTTAAGGAATGGTTCAGCACAAAATCAACTGTTTTCACACCCGCAATTCCCCGGATGGTTTTTTGCGATTTGGAGCTTGGTAAATGAAGACTTGCCACCAAGGTAGAATCTAATGAAATGCCTCCGCTGCCTGTATCTAACACAAAGTTGAGCGAATCTGTAAATAGATCTAGTTGCGCTTTAATTAAAATAATACCTCCTGTAAGTTGCGTAAAGCTAATTTTTGTAATTAGCTTACAATCTGGGGGCACAAATTCCTCTTGGGCCTGGGTTTGATAGCCCAAAAGGGTGAGCAGTAATATGAACAGCAATCGTTTCATCCTAATTGGAAAGATAATAGAAATCTAGGGAATACCGAACCATATCTGTAGTAACTTTGTTGCTGTATTTTATATTATGGAGTTAGCAAATTTATACCAAAAAGCACTGGACTTTGAATTTTTGACTATACCAGAAGGCATGCATTTATTTGAACATGCCCCCTTGGTAGATCTCATGAATATTGCCGATGAGTTAAAACAAGTTCAGGTACCTCACGGAAAAGTTACTTGGCAGATAGATAGAAATGTAAATACCACCAATGTATGTATTGCCAACTGTAAATTCTGTAATTTTTATAGAATCCCTGGACACGCCGATGCGTATATCACCGAAATGCCAGTGTATCGTAAAAAAATTGAAGAAACTTTTAAGTATGGGGGCGACCAACTTTTATTACAAGGAGGTCACCACCCGGCATTGGGGCTTGAATTTTATGTAAAAATATTCCAACAGCTGAAGCAGGAATATCCTGCCTTAAAATTACACGCATTGGGGCCACCAGAAATAGCGCATATAGCCAAGCTAGAAAAAATGAGCCACCACGATGTGTTAAAAACCTTGCAGGAAGCGGGTCTCGACTCACTACCTGGCGCTGGTGCAGAAATATTAACAGACAGGGTAAGGCGATTAATATCTAAAGGAAAATGTGGCGCAGACGAATGGCTTGCTGTAATGCATGAAGCACATAAATTAAATATTACTACCAGCGCAACCATGATGTTTGGCCACGTTGAAACCCTTGAAGAAAGATTTATACATTTGGTTCGTATTCGTGAAATACAAAGTAAAAAACCAGAAGGCGCAAAAGGTTTTTTAGCATTTATTCCTTGGACATTTCAGGATGTAGATACGCTGCTAACAAGAATTAGAGGAGTTCATAACCTAACCACAGCCGATGAATACATTAGAATGATTGCCATCAGCAGAATCATGCTACCCAATATAAAAAATATACAGGCAAGTTGGTTAACGGTGGGAAAAGAAACTGCTCAGCTTTGTCTTAGAGGAGGAGCCAACGATTTTGGAAGTATTATGATAGAAGAGAATGTGGTGAGTGCCGCCGGTGCTCCACACCGATTTACGTATAAAACCATACAGAATGCTATAAAAGAAGCTGGATTTGAACCCCAATTGCGCAATCAACAATATGAATGGAGGGAAATTCCAGAAACCATAGAGGAGCAAACTATAAACTACTAGGCTATGTGGATGCTTTTCTTCAACTATATGCAAAAATATGCAACAGAAATACTAATTTTAGTTTCTTTAAATACCAGATCTTAAGATTAACCAGCTTATTTAATTAGTCTTTTGAAGCGATGCTATGAATATTTTTGAAGCTGTAATTTGTCACGACTACTCCGTAATGAGAACTGAACGTCAATCCATTACCTACAAAACCAATGGAGTGCATATGATTGGCCTGGCTTGGATCTGTAATGTTTTAACGGTTTCAGGTATTGCCATTATAGCTTTCTTGCTCTTAAATAGAAAGCAAGATATTTACGATCTGCTGTTTGAAATTCACTATTGGGAGCTAGCAGGTAGGGTTGGAATACTTATTACCCTAGCTTTTATTCATATGCTCAGCTTTGGTGCTTATGGGGGTAAACGTATTTTTATGAATATCATAAAGCGGTTTAGTAGTATGGATCTTGAACAAAAGAATGCAGTTTCTAAAAAAGGAGGCAGGTATTTCTACACCTCACTCTGTTGCTTTTTGGTAGTAGGTGCTATGGTATTTTATATGTTGAAAATCATGTATTAAGCCTCTTTTAGCTTTTCCCCAAAGCCTAATCCTCTGAAAATTGTATAGGGTAATTGGGCGGATGTAAAAATTTTTAGCTAAGTGTAACAAAGCAACGATTGATACGTCTCAAAGTAGTAAACCACTCAATAATCATTATTTTCTGCTGTTTATGACTGAACTTGAGTACAATAAATGTGTAAATGAATATGCCGATAATCTGTTTCGGTTTATTGTTAAAAATCTTCGCCATGAGGAAGACGCTCGTGATATTGTACAAACCAGTTTTGAAAAATTATGGAGGAATAGAGATGCTGTGGATTCCGAAAAATCAAAATCGTATTTGTTTACAGTAGGATATAATCAAATGATTGATCATATTCGTAAACATAAAAGGGTGCAGTTGCAGGATGAGTTTAGTGAGCGTACAGCGGTACAATATCAGCAGCATGGCAATTTAAAAAAGAACCTCATGGAGGCATTGAACCGACTGAATGAAACACAAAAGAGCTTGGTAATGTTGAAAGATTATGAGGGATACAATTATGAGGAAATTGGGCGTATTATGAATTTAAATGAAAGTCAGGTTAAGGTTTATTTGCATAGGGCAAGACTTACTTTGAGAAATTATTTAGTAAGCCCAGAAAATGTAGGATAATGAATACCATAAACAGATATAATTACGAAAACTATTTTTTGCTTTGGATGGATGGGGAACTGCCCCAAACCCAGGTGGAAGAAATGGAGGAATTTATTGCCAATAACCCTGATTTAGCCAGTGAATTGGCTCTGTTACAGGAAACCAAACTGCCTATAGACGAAACCATAGTTTATTCAAATAAAGAACGGTTACTAAAACATGATAAAGGTGATATTTCTATACTTAATTATGAGTCATTTTTTTTGCTGTATGTAGATAACGAATTGCCTCCCACCCAAAAAGAAGCAGTAGAATTGTTTGTGTTGCAACATCCTGCTTTACAAGAGGCGTTTTTACTATTGCAACAAACTAAGTTGCCTGCTGAGAAGCTTGTATTTCGCAATAAAGAAATCCTTTATCGTAAAGAAGAGAAGTTAACTCCAGTAATCTTTATGCGGTTCTCTCGTGTTGCAGTTGCAGCAGCTATTTTTGGCTTAGTGGCCATGTTGTGGATATTGATTCCTCAAAATAATTTAAAAAAGTCTGTAACATTTTCTGCAGCCAATCGTACCATATCTAAACAAGCGGACAACAAAAATGCAGCAACAAGTATTATTGGTAGTGAAAAAACACAGCAAAAAAACAAGATTGAATCATTTGTAGCACAACAACAAAATACAAAACAAACCATTCAATATTCAGCGGGCAGTGCTAAAGAAAATAAGCAGGTTTATGAGGAGGTAAAGAAAGAAGCACTAACTGCATTGGTTGATACAGACAAATCTTTGAATAATAGCACCAATTCAACCAACAATTCTGTTGAAAATATTTTGCAACAAAATAATACAGTACGGGTACATGAGGAAGAGGCACAAAATAAAGTAAATACTGTTCAGAAGCAAGCAATAGAAGAAGAGGAACAAGCGCAGCCAAGCAGGCCTGAAGTTTACAAGGAATTAGATACCGATGAAGATAAAAG
>JAAFJB010000152.1 GCA_013297995.1 Chitinophagales bacterium
GCCTATATTTTTAGCAAATGAATACATTTGAGTTATGAAATCAATATTAGAGTTGAACGAAACAAAAGTTCCGGCTGTTAGAATTGACCGTGAATTAGATGAGTACAATGCTATTGTTTTATTTCCTGAGAAACTCGAAAAAGCAAATAAAATGCTTGAGACTTCAAATTTTGCTGAAATAATTGCAAAAAAAGAAGCTGGCGGTAAATAAGAAATTAGATATTAGTTATTGCGTTATTTATAACTAAATGAACCACTCCATTTATATTACCGATAGTTTTAAACAGGCAGCCTCGGTATTGGCTATTTGCCCACTTATACTTTTGTGTATCTGCACACTCTAACTTATTTTCTGTAGTACGCCAACTTAGGTCTCTAGCTCCATATATAAGGATAAAATAGTATTTTTTTTGAAACCAAAATTCTGATTAACTTACATAAGTGTGATTTCTAGTAGTTATTAAAAAATAAATTTAGAATCATGATCCGATATATCCGACCTCCCGCCTCTATCTCCTATCCAATTCACTACCCACCTAATATATTTACCATTAATTTAATTCGTATGAAACAGATTACTAAATACTTACTAGGAATAAATGCTGTTTATTTAGTAGTTGATGGATATTCTACCTTAACTTTTAACTCAATATTTTAATTTTATGAAAAACCTAATTTTAGCTACCCTTATTATCTCTATCTTCTGCTTTTCTGATTGCAAAAAAAATACCATCGATAGCAACGGACTTCCCAAAGCAACACAGGAAGGAAAAAATACCCTCGGTTTTTTATTGAACGGACAGCCTTGGACGCCTAAAGGAATAAGAGGAACTGGAAACTTAAGCATTGACCTTGACCCTGGGATTGGAAATGGAATATTGGGCATAAACGCATATAACTTTGAACCTGTAAATTCTGAGCAATTCCAAATTGGATTAGCAGACAGTATAAATTTTGTGACTGCACCGCAAATATTTACTATCAATAGGCTTAGATTGGCCCACATTTCTTTTATGAATTTTGATTGTGGCGATTATTTTAGTGGCTTTAATACTGTAACTACCGAAGGCAGTTTAACCATTACAAAACTTGATAGAACTAACCGAATTATTTCAGGTAGGTTTGAAGCAACACTCACAAAATCTGGCTTGGGATGTGGTACTATAAAAATAACTGAAGGTCGCTTTGATATGAAATTTTAAACCAATCAAAAATAAATCTATGAAAACCTTATCCAAATTCATCCTTATTATGGTACTAGCAGTATCAATACTACCAGCTTTTGCGCAGCCAGACACAAGCACTACCCAAAAATTATTGCAATATATTATGCAGCCATTAGATAAAAACCAAATTCCTACTGGTTTTTTAGAAGAATATGGATGCCCTATGTTATCAGCAGCTACATTTAATGGAGTACTTACTGATAGTAATAAAATAGATATGAACCTTTGGCGAACCTTATACCTTCAATTACAAACAGGTTGGACCAGATCCACCGCTAATCCATTACCAGCAATTTCAGCGGTAAACACCATCATTAAACAAAATATAAGCGGTAGCTTACCCATACCCATTCCACTGCTTATTGCACAATATAATACCGTGAAAAACTATGCGTTCACGAACAACCTTTTGTATTATAATAGCAGCACCAAACAAGTAAGTGATGTTTGGAGCAGGGTAGAAAGCCCTTATGAAATGAGAAATTTATTTGCTGCTTGTTCCAATAAAAAAAATTCTATTACAGGTAGCGAAACTTTTATTGTTCAGTCGAATATGATTTGGAACAATACTGGAAAATCCATCAATCAAATTCAAATAGATTTTGCCAATGGTCAGGGTTTTCAAACCATAACCATTGGCAGCCCAATCTCTATTTCCTATACAGATACTGGGTTTAAGAAATGGGTTGTAAAACTCACACTCACTGATCATTCTATTTTACAATGCTACCAAGATTACCATGTTTTAAAGGCGGTTAATCCCTCTGCACGCTTCTTAGCACCAGATGGATTTTCAACTGGATATGATACATTCTGGAACTTTCCACCCAATTCAACCGACAGTGGTGGCAAGTTATATATTGCTTACACTTCTAAAAATAGAACCAATACCATTCGCAAACCTTTAATTGTAGTTGAAGGATATGACGTGAATAGGATTGCCCCTTCTTTACAAAACAATTACGGATATGGTGATATTATAACAGCTATAAATGAGCCCAGATCTAATATATATGATTTCAATAACAATTTAGATGCACTTGCTGGTTATGATTTGATTTTTATTGATTTCCTAAATGGAACAGATGATATTGTTCGAAATGCCGCTTTTGTTCAAAGGGTAATTAATGAGGTTAATTTAGTCAAAGTTTTAAATAATAATAATGGAAATATAAGAGAGCAAAACGTAGTAATGGGTTTAAGTATGGGCGGATTGTGTGCTAGATATGCGCTGGCAAATATGACCAAGAATTTTCCTAGTACACCCACTGAAACAAGATTGCTTATTACGCATGATAGTCCCCATAAAGGCGCTAATATTCCACTTGGATTACAGTATATGATTCGCATGCTGGGTGGGGTAGAATTATTTGGGTATAATGTGTACGATATTTATCCTGAATACGACGATGCTATTGGACTATTAAGCGCACCTGCAACTACACAACTCCTGCTTTACAGAGCTACGTCAGCAAATACATTCGTAAACAATAGTTTTCTAGACAACACCTATAGGCCCATGATTACATTTGCATCATCAGGCCCTCAACCTAGCTACCGTTTTATAGCTACTGCTAATGGCAACGAGTGTGCAAATGCACTATTTAATCCTGGCAAAACATTTATTAACCTAGGGTCTGGAATCAGTGCAGGTATTGATGCAAGATTTTTATTTTTTTCGGTTCCTGTTGTAAGCTATCGGTTGGCTGCTGAAGTTGAAGCTTATGCACTTCCCAATACTGGTAGTACCAACAAAATTGCAAGGGTATATACCATTAACAATTTAAAACTATTTGGATTTATAGATGTTTTTAAACAACTCTACAACAATACAGCTTATGCACCTGGCAACCATCTCGCAGTTGACGGAGTTCCTGGATCTAATTATCCTTTACTTGATGTGAGTGCATTAAGTTCTCTCACTAATTTAACAGAAGGTTCTATTCGGCTAAGTGCTTCCTTCGCACTGGGCCCTGTGTTCACTGGATATTTTGGAATATATGCTTATAATGCTGGGGTATCTTATAATTTTACATTTATTCCTGTGGCAAGTGCATTAGATGTAGCTCCGTATATTGCCAATACCTTTACCCAAAAATATGCAAATGGAACCAATCAAAACTACCCCTCATCTAGTGAAACTTTTATTGCGCAAGAAACCGTTTTAGGAAAGCCTGATGAATCTAACAATACCCATATTAGATTCACCCCAAGAAATTCACGATGGTTATTCAACGAAATGGAAAATCTCCCTAATACCGAAAACTGTTCGTCTGAATGCAATAACAACTATTATATTTCTGGTGCTGATAGAATTTGTTTCCCCAATGCTTATACCATTCCTGGCTTACAAAGAGGTGCTAGCATTACTTGGTCTATCTCGCCATCTTCGGGTATTGTTAGTTCTAGCATCATTGGCAACACAATTACCCTTACCAAAATTGCCAGTGGAGATGTAACCCTTTCCGCTTCTTTAAATGGCGCTTGCACTAATAATATTTCTAGCAAAATTATTAAAGTAGGTACCGCACTTAGTGATATTCTAGTTGGCTACAGTAGAAATAATGCCCTTACGCAATACATTGACTTTGGATCTACCAATTCCAAAACTACTTTTACCCAAACAGGTAATTTTAGGGTGCAGACTTCCTCCCTTATGCCAGGCTCAAATACTTTTAGCTGGACACGAATTAGTGGTAACAGCGGCTGGAGCAATTATTCTAGTAACAATGCCATCTGCAA
>JAAFJB010000153.1 GCA_013297995.1 Chitinophagales bacterium
GGAAATGCACGGCAATTTTCCAGCTATCCTCTCCGACTCAGTAGTTGGTGAAGAAGCTACTAAACTATACAATGATGCCAACGCATTGCTCGATAAAATAATTGCAGAAAAATGGTTGAATGCAAAGGGTGTAATTGGCTTCTGGGAAGCGGCCAGTGAAGGAGATGATATACATGTGAAAGCAGCAAATGAAACAACCGTTCTTTCATTTCATCGCCAACAAATTAAAAAAGCACCCGGTCAGCCCAATTTATCTTTGGCTGATTTTATAAAGCCTGCCAACTCAACCAATACTGCTAAAGATTATTTGGGTGCTTTTGCTGTAAGTATTCATGGTATTGAACCACACTTGAAAAAGTTTGAAGCAGCTTTAGACGACTACAACAAAATTATGTTGCAAGCATTAGCAGATCGTTTTGCCGAAGCTTTTGCCGAAGCCTTACACTTACATACCAGAAAAGAATTTTGGGGTTATGATAGCAATGAAAACCTCAGCAGCGAAGCATTAATAAAAGAACAATACTTGGGTATTAGGCCAGCCCCTGGTTATCCAGCCTGCCCCGATCATACCGAAAAGTACAAATTATTTGCACTACTAAATGCAGAACAAAACGCAGGGATTTCGCTCACAGAAAGCCTAGCAATGTATCCAGCAGCTTCGGTTTGTGGATGGTATTTTTCACATCCACAGAGCCAGTATTTTGGTATTGGAAAAATACAGCGCGACCAGCTAACAGATTATGCAAAAAGAAAAGGAATGGATTTGCCCACTGCAGAACGTTGGTTGAGTCCTATTTTAGAATAATTGCCGACATTTGCATTATGAACCTTGTACAGAAAGTTGCCCTATTGCTATTGCTATGTCCCTTACCAGTAATTGCGCAAACAAAAAAAGAAAAGAAAGAACGCCGAGGTGAATTTTATTTTTCTTGGGGATATAATAAAGAGTGGTACACCAATTCGAATGTTCGAGTAAATCAACCTTCTTTAAACAATAACTATACTTTAAAAAATGTTACATCGCACGACAATGTGGGTTGGGATCAAGGTATTTTTAACGTGCCGCTGAGTATACCACAATACAATTATCGCATTGGTTATTTTTTCAATAAAAAGAAAGGGTTGGCATTTGAAATAAATTTCGATCATACCAAACATATTCTTACAGATGGACAAACAGCACGATTGGTGGGTGTATTGGGCGGTAGAGCAGTAGATACAAGTGTTTTATTTGCCCAATCAAATGGCTTTAATTATTACTTAAATAATGGCGCCAATTTTTTACTTTTTAATATTGTGAAAAGATGGAAATGGTATGAAAGTAAGCGCGAGCATTTTAAATTAGATTTTTTGGGTAAGGCTGGAATAGGTCCTGTTATACCACACGTAGAGAACACGCTTTTTGGCAAAGCCAATCAAGATGGATTTCAATTGGGTGGATGGAATATAGGCACAGAAACTGCATTAAGGGGTACATTTTATAAGCATGTATATTTAGAGTTTGCACAAAAGCTAGATTACGCCCGTTACAGTGGTTTAAAAGTGTATGAGGGAAAGGCAAAAGAAGCATTTCTATCATACCAACTCATCTTAAGTTTGGGCTATACATTTCCGATGGGGAAGCGGATGTAAAATAATGTATAGAGCATATGGTTAATATGCACCTAAAAATTTATGCCCGTTGAAATGAATGAGATGGTCTGGATTATCTGCTATCCAAACTTCGGTTTCCCAAGCAATATCCATTGTGCACTTGCGAAATTCTGCCCTTGTTAAAAATGCAGTAACAAAAATGAGTTCCGCTTTGCAATCTTTCAAAAAATTTTTCAATTCATGTACTCGTATTTCAGACATTGGACCCGAACTGTGAACAGCTTCAATCAGATAAAGCCAATTGTTCTTTTTGCTGAATGCAATTATGTCGGGCAATTGGTCATGTGAAAGTTTGAAAAACTGTAACTCTTTCAATGCAGGTTCGTCAATGTGCAACATTTTATTTGAAGTGTCGCCAATGTAAAGCACTTTGCAATCGCTGCCGAAACGTGGTAGAAATTGTTCAATGATTTCTTTCTGTAAAATATTATGTTCGCCAAGTGAAAGCTGCAAAGGTTTTCCGCCTGGAAGTGTTACAGGAATTTGCTCAATATTTCTTTTCCTTGCAAGTAATTCAGCAAGAGAAGGTTTAGTTTTGTTAAAGGATTTTAATTTCTTGCTCCATGCTGCTTTGCCATAATGTATAATTAGATTTTTGAATTCGGGATGCAAAGCGTATCCTCTTGTTGGGTCGTTGGTTGCAGCACTTAAATTATCACCGCTATTCAATACAAGGTCTGCAATTACAAGAAGTTTTAAGTCTTTACGTCTTATGTCGTCATAAGAACCTGATGAAATATTTTCTTCAAAATTTTTGTTTACAATTGTAATAATCTCTCTTGTTTTAAGATGCGATTTATGAGAAGCCTTTGTCCAGTCTTTAGTAACGGAAGCTACAGCCAAAAAACATACTGCCATTCTTTCCAAACCACGTTCGGTTTTTGTATTTAAAGGAATGCCAACACTTTCTAAAATGTCAAGCGCTTCATTGATAATTTTTTGTACCTGCTTTGATTTGGTGCTTTTTGTGATGTATTTTTTCATTCTTAAAATAGTGTGAGCACCTTATTGGGTGAATAATCTTGTTCAATGATTTCTTCGGCAGTATAAAGTTGGCCCAAATTATAACAAGCTTTCAATGATTCGGCAAGTTGATAAGCCAACAATGGTGGCACTGCATTACCAATTTGGTTGTAGCGTTGTGTTTCATTGCCTTCAAACTCAAACCAATCAGGAAAGGTTTGTAGTCTTGCAGCTTCTCGGTGCAATAATCTTCTTCGTCTGCCGTCTTCAAGTTTCACTCGTTGCATATCGCCTGTTGCACCTGCAAGGTTTCTGCAAGTGAGTGTTCTTGCTGGTCTGTCGGTATATAAATCTCTTGGGTTTACACAAGCTGATGCTTTTTCATAATTAGCAACGTAAGTATCCATTGAAGCATTTAAAAATTTGCTTTCTGGTGGAATGGTAAACATTATATCGCCAATGGCTTCGCCAACTGTAACCTTGGATATTTTTGATTTAGGAAATTCAAATTTTGCCCTGTGTCCAAAAACAAAAAGTCTTTCTCTGTTTTGAGGTACACCAAAATTAACAGCATTTAAAAGTTTAAATTCTATGATGTAGCCCAATTTTTTAAGCTCTTCTAAAACGAGTTCAAAATACCATTTGTTGGTATATAACAAGCCACGAACGTTTTCAAACATGAAAACGCTGGGATTTAATTTTTTTACTGCGTCTATAAAAATTGGGAAACCGTCCCTTGCATCTTCAAATCCTTTTTGATGTCCGCCAACGCTAAAAGGTTGGCAAGGCGGACCACCAACTATAATTTCCGCTTGTGGGTATTCAAAGTCAAGGTCAAGTTTAATGGCAGTGCAGTCACCTGCAAGATTACGGTTGTAAGTCTGCGTTGCCGCATTGTCCATTTCATAACCAATGGTTTTATATCCTGCTGCTTCAAAGCCAAGTGAAAGTCCACCACAACCTGCAAACAAGTCTAATACAACCTGTTCTTCAGTTATTTTCGGCTTTAAAAGTTTGTTTATGTAATTAACGTACTCCATATTTTAGGCTCTTACAAATATAGAGAATAATGCTAAAGAATTTATCCAAAAAATATGCGGTTAATACAAGGGAAAACAAAATCCTTTACAAAGAAAAGTGTAGTCAAAAT
>JAAFJB010000155.1 GCA_013297995.1 Chitinophagales bacterium
ATTTCTGTTGCCACCCCCTTTGCATAACTCCCATATAATACCATTTTAATAATCCCAAAACGGTCTTGAAGAAACGCTCTATTAGATGAGATTAGGTTTAGTATTTCAGAGTATGTTTTCATTGTTAGAGCGCCTCTACTGCGTAAGATTCCTTATAGTAAGCAATAATGTCACCAGCGTTCCCAACCCTGTGGTGATGGCGATGATCTCTCCTGTACTCATGCCCTTGCCCGCTTGCTTCACCGGCACATATATTTCTGAGCCTGGCTTTACCCTCGGATACTTACTCACGAAAAAGAAATGCTTAGTGGTTCTTACCTCCCCATTGGGATATACGATATAGGCTTTCTTACGCTGACCACCCGGCAATACCCCGCCCGATTCTCTTATCACCTGCCTAATGCTTAATCCATCCCTATACACTAT
Organism: Chitinophagales bacterium; assembly: GCA_013297995.1. Taxonomy (GTDB): domain Bacteria; phylum Bacteroidota; class Bacteroidia; order Chitinophagales; family Chitinophagaceae; genus Sediminibacterium. The sequence continues at coordinate 427 of JAAFJB010000155.1, forward strand.
TTTCTTGGGGAAATATACCCCACTAAATGTTTGCACCGTCTCCACTTTCTTGGGCACTTTTATAATATCTCCTGCCTGCAATATCACATCGTACATAGATCCCGGTGCGCTCAACACTTCATCTAAGCGTATGCCCACCATTTTTAAATCGTCTCGCATTGTGCTATCAGCCGCCTTTGCCCTATTGGTATCAGTATAAGTGGCTTTTAGGGTTGCTATTTTGTTTTTTAATATCACACTATCATTATCCGATAAATTCTCAAAAGTCTTTCTCAACAAAAAAGCACCCGTTGCATAACCTCCTTCTTTCAAGCCCCCTGCACGTTTCAACAGATCAGATAATCGCTCTTGGTTGCTCATAATAGCATACTTGCCCGGATAAAGCACTTCTCCCTCTATAGATACCATTACCTGCTCAGTATAGCCCGGTGCTTTGCGCACCGATACAATATCAAATGGTTCTAACTGAAACTGCATGGATTCTGCACTGCTGGCATTGGTTAAGTCAACCGACAATATGGTTGCATATACCGGTGATGCTGCTACCGAACTGGTATCTCTGATTCTTCTGGCCACTTCTACAAATTTCTTACTCGCTCCTTCCCTATACCCGCCCGCCAACAATATGGCATCCATCACCTGCATGCCCTTGGCATATTCATATTGCTGTGGCGCATTTACCGCACCATTTACTTGTACCGTGAATTTTTCTTTTATTTCATTGTAAGGAAACAAATGCACCGAATCTTCTCTTTGCAGTACTATACTGGTTTTGCCCGATACAATATCATCTACATTAAAACCGATCATGGCGGGACTATAATCGGGCTGCAACCTGCGAATCACCGCCCTCTCCTTAAATGCTATTTCTTTGGGCTTTGCCAACAGCAATAATTCTTTTAAACTACCCACCTGATCTAATGCATATTCGCCTTCGTAATATACTGCGCCTGTTATGCTTACCCTATTCTTAAATACATTGGCTATACTATCTATATACAATTGATCGCCTGTTTGCAACGCAAATCCAGCCGCCTCACTGGCTTTTACCGTAAATATTTCTTTCTCCAGTTTGCCGTAACGAACTACCCTTACAAAGCCCCTATTGGCATCATCTGCCAGTCCGCCCGCATAAGCCAATACATGGCTCAACTTATCAGCATTGCCCAACTCATAAATGGCTTTTCTTTTTACGGCGCCCCTCACTTCAACGCGACTGCTATATGCCGCCACCCTTATCACATCATCATCTTGCAAAAGTTTGTTCTGTGCTAAATTACCATTCAGCAAATATTCGTACAAGTCAAACTGTGCTATGGTTTTACCGCCCCTCACCAATTCAATATTTCTATAAGATCCTATTTTGGTGGGACCGCCCGCTGCATACAATGCATTGGCAATGGTGCTTAATGATGGAACGGAATAAGTACCCGGCTTGGTAATTTCTCCTATCAGGTTTACTTTAATACTCCGGATCTGCCCCAGCGTTATTTGCAAGCTGGTATTGCCCGATTTTAATCCTGGATATATTTTACCCAATACCCCAGTCAACTTGGTCTTTGCCTCCTCTATGCTTAAGCCCGCCATTTTTATCGGACCTATATTGGGGTAGCGGATATTGCCATCGGGACTAACTTTTAAAGACTGACTTTTATCGGAGAACCCATAAATATCTATTTTCAATTCATCACCCGCACCCAATACATAATTGCGTGGGGTGGCGATGGTAAGGTTGGGTTCAAAGCTGAGGTTTTCTTTGGTGAAGATATCAGAGCCAAAAATCATGAGTCCATTTATATAATCGGGCTGCGCCTTTGGCAAAATATAATTACCCTGCTTGCGAACACTTGATTCATCTTTCTTCTCAGTAGCTTGCGCGCCTGCCGCTTGCGGATTCATCTGCTGAACCCTTGCTTTTAATTTCTGAATTTGGTCGGCACTCAACCCCTTCTCTTTGGCCTTGGCTTCTAGTTCAGACTCACTCATTCCGCTTAAGCCATTTGCTTGTACAAACTGCATAATTTGTTGATCGGTCAACTGGTCAATATTCATCCCCGCAGGCAATTGAGCAGAAGCTGCTAAATACACCAAGCTGAGGAATAGGAATAGAAAGGATTTTTTTAAAAATTTCATCTGATACTTGTATTGGGGGGTATGGATTTTGCAGGGCTTCGCCTACCTCAATCACATAATAAGTCGTAAATATAGAAACAAAACCGATTCAAAAAAACAATAGATTAAAAAAAATCTATTTATAATAAAAATACTGCTTAACAGCTTAAAATTCAGTTACTTATTGCAAGCGGGGGAGATTTGCTCAGTAACTTTAAGAGCTGCGAAGATAGGGTTGCGCTGTTTAAAATCCAATTTTATTTAAGGGAGGAAAATTACTGGCATTTTTAATAGGATTATTAAATTTACCTTCAAATTCAAACGAGAACCCGAAAGCGGATTGATGCTTGATTTTCTTGAAGTAGGGTTCATATTTACAAAAACACGTAAATTTGAGATATGGAAATGAAAGTACAGGTACCTTTTCAGCAACTTTTAACAGTGGTTAAAACATTATCTCCAAGTCAGAAAGCAAAGCTACGTGCTGAACTAAACGATGATCAAGTTGATATAGTTGAACAAAGTAATTTTATTGAGTATCTTCTTAATGGTCCGGTTTATAGTTGTGAAGAGATACAAATTATTGAGGAAAACAGAAAAAGTATTTCAGAATGGCGAACAAAAAGCTAATGATTGATACGTCTCTGCTTATTGAGTATTTCCGTAAGACAGATAAGCACAATGCTAAATTAGTAACACATTTTAAAAACTACAATCACATTTTTATATCAAGCATAACAGAGTTCGAAATTTTAAATGGTGCTAAACAAGCACAATTAGATTTTTGGGAAGGCATTTTGTTCATATTCAAAAATTACTTCTTCTCACTTTATAGTCCCCCAACCTACTTAGTTGAATTGATAATGGCAAATACCAAAGTAGCAATGCCAACTACACTGCTGCCGATACCCAATAGTTCTCCTGTGGTTAATGCTTTCTTCCGCTTTTTCTCGGGCACATAAACCTCTGCTCCTGCCAGCAATCGGGGATATGATCTTGGGAAAAATAAAAATTTTTTGGTAGTACTAACCCGACCATTGGGGTACAATATATACAAGGCATTTTTATTGGCTGCATCGGTAAATCCGCCCGACTCGGCTATCAATTCCCTCATACCCATGCCCGGCTGGTACACTATTT
>JAAFJB010000156.1 GCA_013297995.1 Chitinophagales bacterium
TCATTTTATTTAATTGAATGGCAAATGTAGTTGGTAAATGGTGAACCTTTTACAAAAAAAGGAACAAAACCAACCATACTGCAGGTATAGCAATTAAGAGTGAATCAAATCGATCTAAAAATCCACCATGTCCCGGCATAAATGTTCCACTGTCTTTTACCCCTGCTTTGCGTTTTATTTTACTCTCTAATAAATCGCCCAATGTACCAGCAATACTGGCTGTTATGGAGATGAATAAAAGTGGTTTTATGGCCATTCCCCAAATAAAATAGCCTCCCAAACTTACTACCAACACCGCCAATACCATTCCCCCATAAGTTCCTTCCTTTGTTTTTTTGGGTGAGATAGAACTGAGCGGCGTTTTACCAATAAGTGATCCCACCAAATAAGCCATGGTATCATTGATCCAAATAGTGGCTATGATGGTCATTGGTAAAACCCAATCAGCCCCTGTAAAATATTGAATGCTTTTATCGTATAAATCTATCATCATTACTGTGGGCATCATAATATATAAAATGCCCAATGTGGTATATAATTTTACAGGATACCCGAGGCTATTCCTAAAAAAAATAGCCGTGATTACAAATAGTATACCCGCCAAAATAATCATCCCTACTACCAGATTCCATAATGGAATTGCCTGGTATAAACGGCTTTTCCCCGCTTGTGCCAATACTACACTCAACCCAATTAAAATAGATTGCAGCTTGAAGAGGAATGGCGTAGCCCGATACTGCTCATTTATTTTCCCCATAAGTTGATGGTATTCATAAAAACATCCCACCAAAATAATACTGAAGAGTAATAAAAAACTCCATTGATTGTACAATAATCCACCCATCATCACCATCACAAATACTATGGCTGTAATTGCTCGGGTTCGGAGTATGCTAATATTTAATGCCATAACTTTATTTGAATAATTAAAAGGGGAACTTTCCCTATTCTTCTGTTGAATTGAATTGCGTTTCTGGCTGATTGGTTACCCTAACTAAATCCGTTTTTTCAGCTATTTTTTTACTCTCATTTTTAAATACCTTAAATGCCACCACCAAAAAAGCAATGGCAATAAGCCCAATCCATATTGGCATGGTTTCATCCATGGCTTTTTCTATGGGTTTTTTCATTCGATTGAGTATATATAACTGGGTTACCACAATTCCATTATTAATAAAATGCATGGCTATATTCAACCAGATATTTTTACTTTGATAATAGAGTAATCCCAATACTATACCGAGACCAACTCTTGGTAAAAAGCCAAAATAAGAACCATGTATGGCACTGAATATTATGGAACTGATGAGAATTCCCCAGAAAGCACTTTTTGTCCACCCCACCATAATCCGCTGCACTCCGCCCCTAAACAATACTTCTTCAAAAACAGCAGGTGCAATAGCTATTACCAGTAAACTCAGCAAATAGTCCACTCCATTGCGCATAGTTGCCATAGATAGCATTGCTTGTTTGTATTGCGCTTCTATTTCACGTGCTTTTCGTAAAAAAGCGGCTGGCATAGGAATTATTTCATTCAAAGCACCCAATGCACCGCTTAAAAATAGGCCCCCTACTGAAATAAATACAACCAAAAACCACTGTTTTCTGGAGCTATTGGCATTAAATCCCATCGTTTGAAACGATTTTTTATAGCTGATTTTGGCGACAGCCCAAGCTGGTATAAAAAAAATAATAAATGATGCCAATACATTCAGGAGTCGCGACAGTTGCAGGTTTTCAGGCTTTAGCAGTGCATCCCCAGCTTTTGAAATTGGCAAGTGCAGCAACTGTGCCGTCACCAATCCCATGAGTAAGCCACTCAGCATTAATCCAGCCCCCAATAACCCGAGTAATATTGCAAACTGACTTCCATAACCAATAACCGACTTTTGATTCATATATTTCTTCCTATTTTTTAATGGCCGTAGGGAATTAGCTTCACTAAACTTCGTTTCGCGAATCAACATTTCTGTTGGCAACAAAATCCATTATGGCTCATTTAACTAATGTAAAGATAAGATTGTAAATTTGTTGTTTCTTTTATCAAAGTCAATATAAAAAGTGATAAAAGGCATCCCCTAGCAATATGGTTAAGATTGATCAAATAGTACTCCCAGATTTTCCACTTCTATTGGCTCCTATGGAAGATGTAAGTGATCCGCCTTTTAGGGCGGTTTGTAAAGACAATGGGGCTGACCTTATGTACACCGAGTTTATCAGCAGTGAGGGACTGATTCGGGATGCTATTAAAAGCAGGCAGAAGCTAGATATTTTCGACTATGAACGTCCCGTTGGTATTCAAATTTTTGGGGGGGATGAAGAAGCACTCTCTATGAGTGCTAAAATTGTGGAAGCGGTAAATCCTGATTTACTGGACATTAATTTTGGGTGTCCCGTTAAAAAAGTAGCCCTTAGAGGTGCTGGTGCTGGCGTATTAAAAGATATTGACTTGATGGTTCGCCTCACAGCCGCCACTGTTAAAAGTACCAAACTGCCCGTGACCGTAAAAACGCGACTGGGATGGGATGATAGCAATAAAAACATTGAAGAAGTAGCCGAAAGATTACAAGATGTGGGTATTAAAGCATTGGCCATTCATGGGAGAACAAGAGCCCAGATGTATAAGGGAGAAGCTGACTGGACGCTGATTGCCAAAGTAAAAAACAATCCTAGAATTAAGATTCCCATATTTGGTAATGGTGATATTGATAGTCCCCAAAAAGCCAAACGCTACAAAGAACTGTATGGAGTAGATGGTATTATGATTGGAAGAGCGGCCATTGGTTATCCTTGGATTTTTAGAGAAATAAAACATTATTTAGCCACGGGAGAAATACTAGCAGCTCCTACTTTAGCCGAGCGTATAGAAGTTTGTAAAAAGCATTTGCGCAAATCGGTAGAATGGAAAGGACCTAAAGTGGGTATTTTTGAAATGCGTAGGCATTATACCAATTACCTCAAGGGTTTACCGGGTATTAAAGAGTATCGAGGGCGGCTCGTTACTTTAATGGAGCCTGCGGAAATAGAAGCCGTATTGGATGAAGTAACTGCCAATTACCAAGGCTATACCTTTGAGCGCACGCCTATTGAGTTAATAGATTATCACCAGAATTGTCCTTTGTAGTTTGGGTGATTTATTCTACCAACTTTATTACTTGCTCATCTAAGGGTGAGATGGATTGGGTGAAATAAGCTTGTAGTATACCCTGCTCATCTACCATATATTTACAGAAATTCCATTCAGGAGCAAGATTGCACCAGCCATTGGCCCTATTGTTACTAAGCCATTCAAAAACAGGGTTTTGGGCAGCAGATTTTATCACTGATGTTTTTTTCATCAACTGAAATGTTACGCCATAATTGAGTTTACAAAACTCGGCAATAGCCTGATCTGATTTTTTTTCCTGCTCCCTAAAATCGTTTGCTGGAAATCCTAAGATTACCAGTTGACTGCCGTATTGCTTGTATAATTTCTCCAGTTCAGTAAACTGGCCAGTATAACCACAATCACTGGCCGTATTTACGATCATTATTTTTTTGCCTTTCAACTCATTAAAATCTAAAGTATCGCCATTATTTTTTACAGCACTCAACGCATAGAAAGATTGCAG
>JAAFJB010000157.1 GCA_013297995.1 Chitinophagales bacterium
TCTGCCGAAATAAACGAGAGTATTAAATTTTTAAATAGGTGTACTGGTTCCATAAATCTCAGCACAAAATTTTGGTATCTCATGGTAAAGCTGGAATCATCAATTGCCAACTCCCTGTGATTTTTTGCTACAAAATTGATGTTGAAATCAGTAGCGTATTTAGCAATGTTTTTTTTAAGCAATTGGTTGTAGATGGTATCTAAATATTTGAATATTCCTTTTTCGTCTTTAAGCGTATGGGCATTTCTAAGTAAGGAATTGTACTTTTCCAGTTCCTGTATTTTAAAATCAGCAGGAATGGTTGTAAACTGTGTTTCTAGGTAGCTAATATTTTCTTTTACGGCTCTATGCTTTAATTCAAGCATAGCTTTTTGGAAATTGTTTTTTATAACAGACCCAAATTTATCAAAACTTTCAAAGAATAGTTTATCAGAGGGATAGTCCACCCCATTATAGTCTTTCACAGACCATTTTTGTAGTATTTTCTGTTTAATACTATTAAAATCGCTGCCATTTTTTATAGCAGAAAAGGCTTTCCATATTCCGTTTGAAGGTTTTTCTTTAGCAACTTCAAAGGTATTTAGGTTGAGGTAAAAATTATTATCAATGGCTGCTTGTAGTAAAGGTTCTGCATAAATAGCACCTCCAAAATGATGGTGTAAGTCGCCCCCTTTGGGCATTTGAGCAAAAAAAGCGGTTAAAGCCGCTTCATTGTTTCTGATAGACTCAAAATATTGTTCCACATTCTGTGAGAAGCTAAATTTTGTAAAGAGGCATAAGATAAATACTAAATAGGTTTTCATACTTTAGGTTTTATTGGATGCTTTAAGATTCTAGTTGTTTGTCTGTATTGTGAACTCCCCAATTATATCCAATATTCTTGCTGAGCTTGCACAACCATATAAGTCTTTTAGTAAATCTATTGGTTTTCTTTTATCAATCTTATCCAAACTATTAATTTTGTTTAAATGATCATATGTAAAATCAATAAAATAAAAGCTGTCAGCACTTTCTAAACTATCAATTAACGCTGATACATCGGTTTTATCAAAGGGATCAATCATTGGGCTTGCACCCTGCTCTAATAATTCAATCAATTTTTTTTCATTTCGAATTATTCCAGCATTTATCAGTTCTAAATCAATTCTTCTATAGCCTTCCAATTCGTACTCCTGCATAGTTTCATCATCAATCCATTGATTTGATTCATCCAAATCATAAATCAGCTGAATATATTTTTGATATTCAATAGTTGTAATTGTATAATCAGGAAACTGGTTTGCTAAAATAGTAATACAATCAAGTGATTTTTCATAATTGGCTTTTGGATTAATATTTTTTTTGTGTTTAAGTTCCGTTAAATGTTTGGTATCCTTCCAAGCATGCAGGTTCATTTCCAGAATATGAAAAACAGAAAGCTTCATTATATTGCCTTTTTGATATGGATACCTATCTCCAAGATCCAATTCAAAATTAAGATCATTGGTTGACTTAATTAACCTATTAAGTGTATCTATTTCAGCATAATATGCAGCGAGTAATATATTTAGATTCCCTTTTTTCATTTACTATTAAGTGGAATTATCGGGGCGTTCAATCATAAAAAATAATTAGTTGAACACTGATTCATGCCTATTTTATATTTAGACTTAATACAATTTCTCTAAAATTTGCCAATCCTGCTTCTAAGTTTTCAATAATATTTTCAGCCAATACATCGGGATCTGGTAAATTATCATTTTAAATCTGATTTAATTCAAAAGCATATTCATAACTGATTATGCTTCTATCTTTTTCGTTTTTCTTCCAAGCTTTTTCTAAATGACTTAACGCTATAATATCATTGGTACTTGTTGGTTTAAATAGTGTTGATACTTTCTCTAAAACTTCTAATTCTGTTTTCGAAAATAAACTGCAGTTAAATGGTCTGCCTTTTCTTACTTTGAATTGTTCGCCTGTATAGCCTTGTGGAAATTCTGTTGTGAATATATCTATTTCATCATTGTTGGCTAAATATTCAAATATGCTTTGAAAATTATTGGGCACAGGCCCCATATCAATTGCTTTGTAACGAACACCGCTTATTGAAAAACAACTTTGTTTGAACATTAAAAAATCGGCATAAAATAACAGCTTATTCATTTTGGTTTTGAAAGGTTGAATCTTTTCTGAAAAATAAACCACCATTTCGGTAAACTTTTCAAAATTGGGATTTCGGTAACCTGAGTATATATCAGCCAAGTGATTGCCTAATAAATATTCCTTGAAATTAAGATTGAAAATATTTCGCTTTCTTTCCTCCACCAATAATTGAGCTTTCTGAATGTATTTTATTTTCACTTTTTCATCCAATGTTCCACACAATTCCACCATATCAATAAATTTTTTTGGGTCTTCTACCATTTGTATCAATTTAGCATTGGCAATGCTGGGCATTTCACCTGCTTCGTATTGACGATAACTATTTATACCAAACCCAAAAATCTCCGACATCTTTGCTGCTGGCAATCCGTACTTTTCTCTAATTCTAATGATTTCATCAGGAAAAGGAATATTGAATCTATCACGGTATTGGTTATATACCTGATTCATATTCACTTCATCCATTGATGTGGTGGTAAATTGTTCTCCGCTATCCTCACATTTGTAATAATGAAAAACAATTTCAAATGTTTCCTTTCTAAATTCCATTGACCTGCATTCTTTGGTCAATTTCATTGCTGCACCTGTGATTGGACTTTTCATATTCAATTATTTTAAGGGGTAGTTCATTTTGTGTTGTGCCAAATGGAAGGAAATACAAATTACACCACTGTTCATTGCCCCCATTGTAATTTTAATGTACACTTCCTTTTTCTTAATGATTTTACCAAATACCCACATATCAGCACCTCCGTATAATATTTCTTCAAGTGGACCTTCGCTGTAATCTTTGGTTTCGAGTGCTTCCAGTATGTTTTTACGTTCTATAGGACGAAGTTCTAAATCCACCAAAGCTTGAGCATTCTTTCCTCTATCGTTACGAAAAAGCACATCCAAAAACCTCATCTTTTCCTTAAAGTCTTTTAAAAAAGCTGCTACTGCTGATTCTGTGGTCATACATTAGTTTGGAGCTGCAAAGGTAAATCTATTTATGTAAAAAACAACTTTATAGTTGTTAAAATTAATATTTTAATCAAAAAAAGTAATTATAAAGTGGCTTTTAGATAAGCTTTCCCTCAAACGCTTTTTTAGTATACCCTACCTCAACGTTTCTGCCTGTTGCAAACTTTGGCTAATGGTTTCTTCTATTTTATCACAAACCGTGTGTTTGCCTTCTATTTCGGAGACTTTATTCACTTACCTACTCAAAGCAAAAAATATACCCTAACCCCCTATCAATCCCGCTGCTCGGCTGATATCCATCATTCGCTGCATGGGCACCAATGCTTTTAATCGAAGTGCTTCTTCCATTTTTATTTCTGGTATTTCATACTTCATGCACAAGTATATCTTTTCTAGGGTATTCAGCTTCATATGGGGGCAGTCGTTACATGCACAGTTATTATCGGGTGGGGCAGGTATAA
>JAAFJB010000158.1 GCA_013297995.1 Chitinophagales bacterium
GCATTTGGCGAGCATTGCGGGCAATATCTGCGGCTATTTCGCAACTATTGCGTTTGGCCATACTTACTTGTTGTGGAGTTGCTTTACCTTGATTCATAAGAACGGCAACACGCCATACCAATAGTTGGGCTTTGGTGATTTCGGTAATCATTTCAGCTAATTTTTTTTGCTGCAATTGAAACCCACCAATAGGTCGATCAAATTGAATCCTTTCTTTACTATAACGCAGCGCAGTGTCATAACAATCCATGGCAGCACCTAGGGCTCCCCATGCAATGCCAAAGCGTGCTTTGGTAAGGCAGCCGAGAGGCCCCTTTAATCCTTTTACATTGGGTAAAATATTTTCTTTGGGAACTTTTACATTATCAAAAACCAATTCCCCTGTTGCGCTGGCTCTAAGGCTCCATTTATCATGGGTGGTAGGAGTAGTAAATCCTTCCATACCACGTTCTACAACAATGGCTTGTATTTCGTCGGCATCGTTTTTTGCCCAAACAACGGCCAATTGAGCAAAGGGAGCGTTGCTGATCCACATTTTGGCTCCATTTAATATTACCGTACCATCGCCTGCGTCTTTAAAATTAGTAGTCATGCCCGCAGGATTGCTCCCATGATCGGGTTCGGTTAATCCAAAACAGCCCAGCCACTCACCAGAAGCCAATTTAGGCAGGTATTTATTTCTTTGCGCTTCATTGCCATAGGCATAAATGGGAAACATAACGAGACTACCCTGCACGCTTGCAGTACTGCGAACGCCGCTGTCGCCCCGCTCCAGCTCTTGCATCATGAGTCCGTAACTAATATAATCGAGTCCACCACCACCATATTCGGCAGGAATGGTGGGACCGAAGCAGCCCAATTCACCCATTTGCTTTACTATTTGTATGGGAAATTCAGCCCTTTGAGCAAAGTCTTCTATAATGGGCGAAATTTCTTTTTTTACGTAACTGCGAACAGCCGAGCGAATTAGTAAATGCTCTTCGGTAAGCAGCTCATCTAATTGGTAATAATCGGGGGATTGAAAAAGATCGGTACGGGCAGCCATAGCATCGTATTTAAAGAATTCAATACAAAAATAGGCTTAACCACATTGCAGGGCAATTTTTGTAGTATGATTTTCGCTTGTTTAGTAAAAATGTTCCACTCAACCACTCAGTTTTACTGAGGTTTTATTTTTTTACCCCACCTGATTTAAGGGTTTGCGGAATATCCCTATTCATTTCTTCTAAGTCCACTGGGCGCTCAGTATGGTCTCCAATTAGGTATTTTGCGAAATAGTCGCTCATACCCCAGAAAAAATATTCAGTCATATCGCCAAAACCATGGCGTTGTGTAGGTAGTAATTTCATGTCGAAGCGTTTATTGGCTTTTATTAGAGCATTGGCCACTCGAATGGTATTTGCAGGATGCACATTATTGTCTATCTCTCCATGAAATAATAAAAGTTTCCCTTTTAAATTTTTTGCTAGGTCTGGATTCTTATCAATACTATATTGAAAACTAGTATCGCCTTTTTCGCTGATGATTTCTTTTACGCCATGGTGCTTCTCACTCCACCAACGATTATAGATTAAATTGTCGTGATTGCCAGCGGAAGATACCGCTACTTTAAAAAAATCGGGGTAAACCAATATGGCGGCCGTACTCATAAAACCACCGCCTGAATGTCCATGTATACCCACACGATTAATATCGAGAAAGGGATAGCGATCTGCCAACTGCTCCGCGACTGCTTTTTTATCGGCTAATCCATAATCGCGCAAATTACCGTAACCATAATTATGGTACCATTTACTGCGACTGGGGTGCCCTCCCCTATTACCCAGTGTAATAACCACCATACCCAATTGTGCAAGCCTATCTGTACGATCAAGTCCCTTGCTAAATGAGGTATTCATTGCCTCTGTTTGCGGACCAGGATAAACATATTCAACAATTGGATATTGTTTAGTACTATCAAAATCGAATGGCTTATACATTACACCATATAAATCAGTAATTCCATCATCTGCTTTGGCTTTAAACGTTTCGGGGAATTTATATCCAGCAGCAAAGAGACTGGATAAATCTGCGGTTTCTAAGTCCATGATCTTTTTTCCATCCGCAGTTAATAATACAGATTTAGGAATGGTATTTACCCTTGAATAATTATTGACCAAGAATTTTTGGTGATCGTCCAGTATTGCACTGTGATCAAAGTCGCCAGGGTTTAAAAGTTTCATTCCTGTACCATCAAAATTAATTCGATAGGCGTGCAAGTAATAAGGATTTTCACCTGTTTCTTTCCCATTAGCAGAAAAATAAAGTACTCTATTTTTTTCATCAATTCCCAATATCTCTTCTGCATGCCAAGTACCCGTAGTAATTTGATTTTTGAATTTTCCTAACTGATCGTACAAATAAAAATGTCCCCAACCATCGTCTTCACTCCATTGTATGAGTTCTTTGCCTTCATTTACTAAACCCAATCTTCTAATTTCTACATAGGTATTCAGTTGTTCTTGAATTAAAGTTCTAGTAGATGATGAAGGAATATCAACTAGGCAAATATCAATCTTCTTTAGGTCGCGACTGGTTCTGCTAAAATAAAACTTATCTGCTGTACCCAACCACAAATTGGGTCTGCCCTCATCGTCTCTACTACTTATTTTTGCAGGAGCAGACCAAAGGCTGATGCTTTGATCTTTATACATTCCTGCAGCAATTTCTTTCATGGTTTTAGAAGACCATTCAAACAGTCGCAAGTATTCTTTGGGCGACTCAGTTTCGCCTGGCATCCAGTACTTATACGTTTCTAAAGTAGGTCGCGGATCGGCAATACTGTTAATTACCCAGAGGTCTTTTACTTTTCGGTTATCCGTTAAATTGATTGCAAAATGTTTAGAATCAGGCGACCAGAGGATGAATATTGGCCTGCGAATGCCCTTATTTTTTTCACGCTCAATATTGGTTTCCCCATTTCCATCACTATGGTATCCAAAATTTTCAATACCATCTTTTGTGAGCTGTGTTTCAATAATAGTACTGTCTTTTTCGTTCAACAATGCTTTGTTGTAGTTGGCCCTATCCATCCACCATAAATTATTTTGCTTGCCAAAAACAATGATGGAACTATCGGGCGAGAAATTTGCCCAGTTAGGTTTGCGTTTGGTCTTCTTGAGATCAGTGATTTCTAATAGTTCTGCAGTAATTATATTGTATTCGAAATAGAATACTTTTTTCTCCTGTAGGGGCGGAATTGGTTTTTTATTTACGGTATCTTTTTTAGCAGTACTGTCTTTTTTTACAATGTCTTTGGTGGTTTTTACTTCAAACTGAATCCAATTTTCATCTTTAATAAATTTCAGACTATCAATTAAAAGATGTTGAGCGTCCATAGGTTCATCGGTAATACGAGTAAGTTTGGCGGCCAATAAAGCCTGATCAAACAATGGCTTTTTCTCAGCCTT
>JAAFJB010000159.1 GCA_013297995.1 Chitinophagales bacterium
GTATTCCCCAAAATATTTCCCAGTGGAACGACTATTTTAATCCCGCTTTTGGCGTAGGAGAAATCAATCCCTGCTGGCTAGTAAATATCCATCCCATGCTGCAAGGATGGAGAAAAAAATTAGTGGATTCGAGCGCTTTGTTGGAAGATAAATTTGAATGGGATGATTGCAAAATTCATCCCGATTATATTGAATATAAAAATATTAAAGCAACTAAAATAATTTTCTGTGAAGGTACAGCTGGTTTCCACAACCCCTATTTCAACCGCCTTCCTTATGCTTGCAATAAAGGCCAAGCAATTATTGCAAGCATTCCCAATTTACCCAGCTCCCATATTTTTAAACAGGGCATTAGTATTGTTCCTTGGAAAGACCAGCTTTTTTGGGTTGGAGCCAGTTATGAATGGAATTATTCAAACCCAAATCCCGATGCTTTGTTTAGGGAAAAAACCACCGCTCAACTAAAGCAATGGCTAAAATTACCCTTTGAAATAGCAGATCACATAGCGGGTGAAAGGCCAGCCAATATGGAGCGAAGACCCTTTGTGGGACTGCATCCCGTGCATTCTTCGGTAGGACTCTTGAATGGCATGGGTACCAAGGGTTGCAGCCTAGCTCCTTACTTTGCCCATGAGCTCACCCAACACCTCTTAAACCAGCAACCCATTCACCCATTGGCCAGTATAAATCGCTTCACAAAAATTTTAAGCCGATAATTGGCAACAAAAAATTAATATTGTGCTTTATTATCTTTGTAAATATTAAGAATGGGTCAACCTCCGTCAGCCGCCGCTGCCTCCGAGCAGCAAGAACAAGTACACCACCTAAGAATTTTATCGGCTACTGCTTCCAGCGACAGCTATACCATCCCGCTTCAATTTAGGAAGATGGAAAACCTTCACATTGTATTTTGGCTTTTTAAAGATATTGCTTGGTGTATGGGCTTTAGTTGGTTGGGAATTATCATGATTATTCCCACTTTAATTATTTCAATAGTAATTGCTTATAGAACCAGAATGTATGTATCTGAACTATGCCATAATTTGGCCATTTCTGTTTGGATTTCTGCCAATTCTTATTGGATGGTGAGTGAATTTTTACACTTCGATACCAAGATTATTGTAGGCGATTTTACTTATAAACACTTGGCATTAATTCCTTTTATTGCGGGTATTCTCTTACTTGGCTTCTACTACCTTATTTGGAAGCCCAAAAATAAAACTCATTTCTAAAGAAACAATCCCCACTCATCTTCAAAATTGTCTTTCTCAAAAGTAGTTACCCACTGCTTAAATAATTCCCTGAATTTATCTAGCCCTTCTTCAATAACCCGTTTGTGATTTTCATCGGCCCAACCCATTAACACGGCAAAGCCTATCTGTTCCATCATTTGTTTGCAATTACACCGTATATTGGCTGCATTTGCCATTTTAAGCACATATAAATTCATGCTAATAGCACCTATAATTTTTGGCGCAACAATCATTGCATTCTCATAAATTAATGCTTTGGTAGAAGCCGGATGTGTTTCCTCCCCATCATCTGCCAAGTTTTCGGCAAACGCAACTACCATTCCAAAAACGTCGCGCCATTGGTTGTACATGGCTTTGGCTATGGCTTTGGCGGGTCCTCTACGCCATTGCTCCCCTGCGTTATCAGGGCCAATTTTATACCTACTATCATCCCATTCTGGCAAAAAATTAAGGTCGTTTAAATCCATACAATTAAGTTAAAAGTTAGCCTTCACTATTCCATTTCAATTTTTAAGAAGCGTGCAGTGTGACTCGTCTTGTGTTTTACCATTTCTTCTGGCGTTCCTTCAAACAAAATTTTGCCACCACCATCACCACCTTCTGGACCCAGATCAATCACGTGATCGGCTACCTTCACCACATCTAAATTGTGTTCAATTACCAACACCGTATTCCCTCGATCTACCAATTTATTCAACACATCTAGCAGATGCTGAATGTCTTGAAAATGAAGTCCCGTTGTAGGTTCATCTAATATATAAAATGTTTTGCCCGTATCTTTTTTACCCAGTTCCGTGGCCAATTTAACCCGCTGCGCTTCGCCGCCACTAAGGGTAACAGCAGATTGCCCCAACGTAATATAGCCAAGCCCCACTTCTTGCAACACTTTTATTTTTCGGTAGAGATAAGGCACTGGTTGAAAGAATTCAACCGCTTCTTCTACCGTCATGTTTAGTACATCACTGATAGATTTTCCTTTGTACCGAATTTCCAGTGTTTCTCTATTGTATCTTTTGCCATTGCACTTTTCACAATTCACATATACGTCTGGAAGAAAATTCATTTCAATCACACGCATGCCACCGCCTTCACAAACATCACACCTACCCCCTTTTACGTTGAAGGAAAATCGCCCCCCACTGTATCCCCTTATCTTTGCTTCGGGTATAGCAGCAAATAAAGCGCGTATATCGGTAAAAAATCCACAATAAGTTGCGGCATTACTCCTAGGTGTTCTGCCAATAGGCGACTGATCAATTTCTATTACTTTGTCTACCTGCTCCAACCCTTTCACGCCATCAAAAGGCATGGGAGTAACGCGACTATTATAGCAGTGTTTTGAAAGAATGGGATAGAGTGTTTCATTGATCAACGTAGATTTACCACTGCCACTTACGCCACTCACTACAATTAGTTTTCCCAGCGGAAAGCTTACCGATACACCGGTTAAATTATTGCCCTTAGCACCTTTTAAAGTAAGCAGTTTACCATTGCCCTTTCTTCTTTCTTGTGGAATGGGAATGCGCTTGCTTCCGTTTAAATACTGGGCGGTATCTGAATTGCTGGCCAATACTTCAGCAGGTGTGCCAGCGGCAACAATATGACCTCCAAATTTTCCAGCACGGGGTCCAATATCTACCAAATGATCTGCTGCCAACATAATATCTTTATCGTGTTCTACTACCAATACACTGTTGCCAATATTGCGTAAGTTTTGTAAAGCTTTAATCAGTTGTTGGTTATCGCGCTGGTGCAATCCTATAGAAGGTTCATCTAATATATACGTGATGCCTTGTAGCTGAGAGCCAATTTGAGTAGCCAGACGTATCCGTTGCGATTCACCGCCACTTAAAGAACGGGAAGGGCGATTGAGGGATAGATAGGTAAGCCCCACATCTAACAAAAACTGAACCCTTTCCCTAATTTCTTTCAAAATATCTTTTGCAATAATGAGCTGTTTTTTGTTGAGTCTGCTCTCGATTCCTTCAAACCAATGGTATAATTTATCGAGGTTAAGATTACTTAAATCGGCAATATTTTTCTCATCAATTTTAAACCAACAGCTTTCTTTTTTCAGTCGCTGCCCGCCGCAAGCCGCACAGGTTTTAAGTTCCATAAATTGCTCTACCCACTCCCGCAAACCTTCGCTGTTAACGCCAGCAAACCAGCGTTTGAGCATGGGAATAAT
>JAAFJB010000016.1 GCA_013297995.1 Chitinophagales bacterium
CGAATTGATGTTGGGAAATTTGAATACTACTGGTGACACCCTTTCTTTTTATTATTCAAAGAAAACAGTACCCGATGAAGTAGTGAGTTGCTATTTGCAAATAGAAGATGAAGTGCAGAATATTGGGCCACACTCTGATACCAGTACTTCTTATGCGATAGATAAAAAAAGATTGCCCATTATTATTGGTATTAATACAAAAGAGGTATTAAATGGGGTAGAGATTAGTTGGAAAAAACTACCCCAGCAGCCTTATATAGCCGGGGTAGAAATTACCAAAACCGATGGTAATACAATTGATACAGTTGCTATATTAAGTGCAATGGATTCTGTATATACTGATTATCGCTTAAAAGTGGGTATCAGCTATACTTATAATGTAAAAGGATTGTACTTGCCTCAAACCAATTTATCGCAAGAAATACCAGCACAGGGCTTGGGATCTTATACCATCTTTTCAAAGCCATTGCCGCCTAGGGTTTTAACAGCAGAAAATAGTGGAGAAAATATTTCTTTAAAATGGCAGTACGATAGCGTGCCAGGCTTTTTTGGATTTTATGTTTACAGAGGCACTTCTCCCGATAATATGGCCATTGTGGGTGGTCCACTTAAAACAAAAAATTATATAGATACTTCGGCAACCCTTAGCGGAAGAAGTAAATACTATTATGCAGTGGTTACGCAAAATATGCGGGAAGATGCTAGTGTTAATAGTAATATGGTTGATATTGTTCCGAATAGAAAAATTGAGACCGTTTCTCCCAACGATCTTCAATTTTATTACTCCAACGATAGATTAATATTGGAGTGGAATGATGTTCGTAAGCAAGATGATGCCATTGTTGGTTATGCTATTAAAAAAACTACAGTGGGCAACAAAGGCTTTGTTTTTTTAACCCAAACAATCATTGAAACTAGTACTGTTTTTGATTCCATTATTGTGGCTGGTACTACTTACCAGTTCAGTATTGCGAGTATTAATACAAGGGGCGATACCAGTGAGTACAGCTCTGTTAAAGAATATAAATTAGAAAAAGAGCCAGTGGCCATCCTTGCTGATTTTACTGCAAGAAATATAGCAGAAGGTATTGAGTTGGAATGGGCTGCCATGGAATATGCCGATAGGAAATTGTATAATATTTATAGAAAAGTTTCTATAGATCAACCCGCAGTAAAAATCGGCTTAGTTTCAGCAAACACTTTCTTATTTGTTGATAAAACAGCACAGAAAAATACCAGCTATATCTACGAAATAAGCATTACGGATATAGATGGCAGAGAGGGTTTAAAAAGCAATGCCAAAGCAGTAAAAAGAAAATAAGCTCAAACCTGATATTTAGTCGCCCTATATACAACCAAGTTATGTATTTACACAAACAAGATACCAGATCAGCCATATTCGGTAAGCCGATAGTTGCTCATTCATTCACCCAAATGCGCAATGGGATATTTACAATGGTATTGTTTTTTATAGCCACAACCTTAACAGCCCAAAATGTAAACTTGAATAATTTGGGTGGGGGCATTAAAGAAGGATTTAAAAAGAATAATATTTTTAAACTTTCTGGTGGCTTGAATGTGAATTCGGTTTACTCCATTGGCTCTGATGCGGCTGGTAGGGACCCTTTTAACTGGGTAGTTGGCGCAAATATTAATGTTCAATTGTTTAAACAAATTAACCTGCCCTTTGCGGTTTCCTTTACCAATATTGGGGCGGGTTATAATTTTCCTACGCCCCCCAATAGGTTGAGTCTACACCCCACTTACAAATGGGTTACTGCGCATATTGGTGATGTGAATATGAGCTTTTCACCCTACACATTAAATGGACATTTATTCAGGGGCCTCGGTCTCGATTTGAATCCTCCAGGCAGGGTTAAGCTAAGTGTAATGTATGGGCGATTACAAAAAGCGGTTGAATACGATTCTACTAATCCCAGTTTCAGTTCTGCTACTTATGAGCGATGGGGTTATGGCGCTAAACTAGATTATGAAAGAGAAAAATATGCATTGGGTGTTACCGTATTCAATGCGAAAGACAAATTAAATTCCTTGCAATTTGCGCCTGATAGTTTACAAATCTTCCCCAAACAAAATTTAGCAACCAGTTATACGGTGGTGCTGCGACCAGCAAAAGGGCTTCAATTTTCTGGGGAAATGGCTACCAGTATATTTACCACTAATACCAAAGCCGAAGCCATTGAAAAAAGCAGTTTTGATAAAATTCGAAGGTTGTATTTTCCAGTAAAGTCGGCCACTTCCTTTAACAAAGCCCTTAAAATGCAGTTTACTTATAATATAAAGAAAACAGTAATGGGCTTAAGTTACGAGAGGATAGATCCGGGCTATCAAACCTTGGGGACTTATTTTTTCGCCAACGATTTAGAGAATGCCACATTTAATTTTTCGCAAATTTTAATGAACAATAAGTTGAGTATATCAGGAAATATTGGCTCTCAAAAAGATGATATTAATGGAACCAAATCGGCTTCCAATAGTAGGTTTATTGGATCTTTTAACCTAAATTATATGCCCAGTATGAAATTTGTTTCTAGTTTTAGTTATTCTAATTTCAAAACATTTATGGCGGTTAAACCACAGTTTCAGAGCCTTGCAACCATTATTAATAAGCCCAATTTAGATACCTTGAATTTTAAGCAAATTTCGGAGAGCATGAATTTGAATATGAATTTTGGTTTAAAGAACAATAACAGTACTAACCAAAATTTAAATATGAATATAAGCTACCAGAATGCCAACAATATTCAGGGTGGGGTAGTGCAGGAATTGGCAGGCGCAAAAATTTACAATGGAACAGCGGCCTATTCGCTCTTATTGGTGCCACAACAAATAAATTTCAATTTAATTTACAGTTACAACCTCAACACCATTGGGGGATTAAACAATACGGTTTCAGGGCCAACCTTAGCTATGGGCACTAAGCTACTCAAGCAAAAAATGAGTGTAAACTTATCTGCCTCTTACAATGCAATTACCAGTTCAGGAGGCGGTGTAGGTTACCAGATTTTAAACAATAGAATCAATGCCACGTATAATTTTGGAAAGAGTAGTATGCAGTTTAACCTAATGCACCAAGATAGAAAAGGAACCGACAATTCATCTATTTATACTATGGTAGGAAGCATTGGCTTTAATACAGCGTTTTAGGGAGGTGTTAAACTCTCTTAGAGATTACCCAGCAGTATGAACTCGGAATGGCTTTTTATTTGAAGGGGAGGAAATAAAATACAGCATATATAAAATAGGCGCAATTATTCATAGTTATTTAAAACGGTGATTCTCCGCTTTTAATTCATTCCAGCCCCTTTAAGCCTTCCTCAATTGCCAGTATTCTTGTTGCTGAATCGGCTTGCTTTTTTCGCTCCAATGCTATTATATCAGGCTTAGCATTTTGTACAAATTTTTCATTGCTGAGTTTTTTTGTCACTGATGCTAAAAAGTTTTGCTCATAAGTTAAGTCTTTCAGCAAACTTGCTTTCATAGCAGTAGTATCTACTTGCTTCTCCGATGCAATAAAAAATTTATCCTGCCCTATATTCACAATAATGGTGTGGGCAATTGCTGTTTGGGTGTATAGAATCTCACTTGCATTTACCTGCTTCAATAAAATGCTTTCAATGGCTTTATAACCTGCTTTGTCATTGGTTTGTATATGCAGTACAATCGTATCTTTTGGTTTTAGTTGCTGTTTATTTCTTGCATCACGCAGTGCGCTAATTACTGTTTTCAGTAAAGCACCCGCTGCTAATATAGTTGCATTGGTAGAAGCTGCTTTTTGTTGTTGCTTTACACAAAGATCATCTTGCTGATTACCGAGTAAGTGATAAATTTCTTCCGTAATAAAGGGCATTATTGGGTGTAATAATTCCATTAACTTTTCAAAAAAGTGAATGGTCTTTTGGTAAACTACTGCATCAACTGGCTGCTCAAATCCGGGCTTTACCCATTCCAAGTACCAACTACAGAAATCATCCCAAATAAGTGAATAGATCGTTTTAAGGGCTTCACTTAGCTTGAATTGCTCCATTAAAATATCTACTTCTGCTGCCACTTGATTCAGCCTATGCTCAAACCATTGAATAGCAAAATCAGATTCAATACTTTCTACCATCAACGGCCTATGGTCTACCGTCTTTCTCGCTTCCCACATTTTCACCAACTTCAAAGCATTCCATAGCTTATTATTAAAATTTCTTCCTTGTTCTAAAGATGCTTCATCAAACAAAATATCATTACCTGCGGGGGAAGCTATTAAAATACCAAATCGAACGGCATCTGCACCATATTGCTCTATTAGTTCGAGTAAATCGGGCGAATTCCCCAAACTCTTACTCATTTTTCTACCCAATTTATCCCTTACAATTCCTGTAAAGTAAACGTCTTTAAATGGTTTGGCTTGCTGGTATTCATACCCTGCCATAATCATTCTTGCTACCCAGAAAAAAATTATTTCTGGAGCGGTCACCAAAGTACTGGTTGGGTAATAGTAAGCTGCTTCTTTGTTATCAGGTTGCGACAATCCTTTGAATACTTCAAAAGGCCATAACCAGCTAGAAAACCAAGTGTCTAAGCAGTCTTCATCTTGTTTTAAATCACTTAGCTTATAGGCTGAATTAGGGTATTGCTCTTGCAGAAGCACCACCGCTTCTGCAGCAGTTTTTGCTACTGCAAATGAACCATCAGGGGCATACCAAGCGGGTATTTGGTGACCCCACCATAGCTGACGGCTGATGCACCAATCCTTTATATTTTCCATCCAATGCCTATACAAATTCTTGAATTTGGCTGGGTGAAAATGAATTTCATCCTCCATTACTGCCGATAAAGCCGGTGCAGCTAATTCCTTCATACTTACCCACCATTGTAGGCTGAGTCGTGGCTCAACTACTGCATCTGTTCTTTCGCTGAAACCAATTTGATTCTGGTATTCTTCTATTTTTTCAATATGCCCAGCCGCTTCTAAATCTGCCACAATTTTCTTGCGTACTTCAAAGCGATCCATGCCTGAATAGCCCGTTGCTGCCTCACTCATGGTTCCATCATCATTCATGGAATCAATAATTTCCAGGTTGTATTTCTGCCCCAACTGGTAATCGTTCATATCATGCGCAGGTGTTACTTTTAATGCGCCTGTACCAAAATCAAGCGTTACATATTCATCGGGAATAATTTTTATTTTCCGGTTGATCAACGGCACATATGCGTATTTGCCATGCAAGTGTTTGTAGCGTTCATCATCGGGGTTTACGCAGATGGCCGCATCGCCCAATATGGTTTCTGGTCGCACCGTGGCTATAGTGATATAGGTGGCGGTGGAAGAAAGATCTTCTTCCAAAAAATATTTTATATAATACAGCTTGCTCTCCACTTCTTTGTAAATAACTTCTTCATCACTAAGCGCTGTCTTTGCCTTTACGTCCCAATTGATCATCCGCTTACCACGGTAAATAAGCCCTTTCTTATAGAGATCAATGAATACATTCATCACCGAATTGTAATAGTCAGGATCCATGGTAAAAGAAGTGCGATTCCAGTCGAGACTGCATCCCATTTTCCTAAGCTGTTGCAAAATAATACCGCCATATTTTTCTTTCCATTCCCAAGCATAGTCTAAAAATTCCGATCTAGTTAAAGAAGACTTAGCAATACCTCTTTCTCGCAACATTCCTACTACTTTGGCTTCCGTGGCAATAGAAGCGTGATCAGTGCCCGGAACCCAGCAGGCATTTTTTCCTTGCATGCGCGCACGTCGCACAAGAATATCCTGAATGGTATTATTGAGGCAATGACCCATATGCAAAATTCCAGTTACATTGGGTGGTGGAATAACTACAGTATAGGATTCTCGACCATCAGGTTTACTAGAGAAATAGTCTTTTTCAATCCAGTATTCGTACCACTTAGATTCTATTTCGTTGGGGATATAGTTCTTACTTAGTTCCATTTTTTGCCCTTAATCGGTTGCCTTTATTAATAAAACAGCAAATTTAAGGGATAGAAAGGAGCAATAAATAAAAGCTTATGATTTACTATAACAGTTTGGTTGCGGCATCACCAACTTGATATTAGCTCAGTTTTTTCATAAATTGACTCAGAAATAGAGGGACTACCCATAAAACACTCCAATTTATTAAGTTTCTGGCTTACACGTATAGATGTTGAAATGCACAAACGGGAAGTACGCTGTTGTACTTTTTTTTGAATAATTTTAGCCGCATTTTCAGGGGTATTACAAGCAGAAATAAGCATCGTAAAAAATAAAACCATCCATATAAAATACATAGAAGGCTGATTGGGTGGGCTAAATTTATTTTGCATACCTAGTAAAAACGGCTGTTGAAAGAAATTGTTACAGGTATAAGAGTAAATAATTGCCTTTTGGTTGCAATAAGTAGAAATATTTAGCAATAAAATCACGCTTTTTTAAAATAATGTAACACCTAACCACTCCAAATAAGAGATGAGCGCAATGAAAATGAACAAGATAGCTACAATAGCTGCATTTTTCATATTCTCACTTACTGTGAAATTTGTTTTTGTGTTTTCCATGCCAAACGGGGGTTGGGGCGTAAAAAATAGGTTTAACACTTCATTGCACTACCATAAGGCTACATTAGCCGGGTTGTTTATGGCAAAACAATAGAAGCGTAACAAGATAAAGAATAAAATTGATATTTGCAGCAGAAATTAGTTAAAAGAATGCGTTTTGCAGTAGTAGATATTGAAACCACGGGTGGTTTTCCCCAACAACATGGAATTACCGAAATTGCCATAGTATTACACAATGGAACGGAAATAGAAGGTCGCTTCGAAAGCTTGGTTAACCCCTTTCAGCCCATTCCTCCCTTTATTGTAGGGATGACGGGTATTACGAATGCAATGGTAATGACAGCACCCTCTTTTGCCGAAATTGCTCCTCAAGTATTTCAATTGTTGAGCAATAGGGTTTTTGTTGCCCATAATGTAAATTTCGATTTCAGTTTTGTAAAATACCATCTTCAACTTTGTGGGTTTGATCTACAAACCCTCAAGCTCTGTACAATTAGGCTGAGTAGAAAAGCTTTTCCGGGATTTCCCAAATATGGGCTGGAACACTTATGCCGCCAGCTTAATATACCCATCCGCAACCGCCACCGAGCTGGTGGAGATGCTTTGGCAACGGCTGAAGTGCTTAGCTTGGTTTTGAAAAATAATGGAGGTTTGCTGATTAAAGAAATGCTTCAAAAAGAACACAAAGAATATTTGCTCCCACCTAATCTGCCCAAATATGGTGTGAATAAACTGCCTACCTCTTCTGGTGTTTACTATTTTCACAATAAAAAAGGCAAAGTGATTTATGTAGGCAAAGCTAAGAACCTGAAAAAAAGAGTGGTGAGTCATTTTTCAGGACTCGATATCAGCCGTAAAAGGCAAGATTTTATGCGAGAAATTTATTCGATTAGTCACGTTGACTGCCCCTCTGAATTTATTGCGTCTATTTTTGAAAGCATTGAAATAAAACGCCTTTGGCCTGCCTACAATAAAAGCCAGAAAAAATATGAACAGAACTGGGGTATTTATAAATTTGAAGATACTCGTGGATATCTAAGATTAGCCATAGATAAAAAACATAAGCAGGCCCAGCCCATTGCAGCCTTTTCCATGTTGGTAGATGCGCATCGTGAGCTATGGCGACTGGTGAAATCATTTGAGTTGCATCCATCTCTTTGCTTTTTAGATAAATCAATACCCCTTGAATTACCAGCATTAGAGCAATATAATACTCAAGTAAATCAAGCATTGGCATTTGTTGCGGCTGAAAAAGAGAGTTTTATCATTCGTGAAAAAAACACGGCAATTCTAGTTGAAAAAGGAAAATTCATAGGAATGGGAGAAGTGGATGCCCAATTTTCGGAAGAGCCACTGCACCCAGATCATTTTGAATCACTCAAATTAGCGGTGACTCCCTATCCCGAGAATGAAGTGATTAAAGCAATGATTCGAAAATATACCGAAAGGTATCCTGCTAAGATTGTTAGAATTGGCTACTTTCGCAGCCCTTAAATTGAATAGAAATATGTCTTTTGCCCCAATTATTGCAGCTAAGCTTGGCATTCGTGTTGCCCAAATAGAAACCGTATTAACCCTTTTGCAAGAAGGATCTACCATTCCTTTTATTGCTCGGTATCGCAAAGATAGTACGGGTAATTTAGATGAAGTTCAAATTCAACTGATACAAGATGAGCTGAAATTAATTCAAGCTTTTACCGAAAGAAAGGTGTTTATTGAGAAGACCATTACAGAACAGGGTAAAATGACGGAAGAATTACAAACAAGAATTAACGCAGCTATTACCATACTTGAATTGGAGGATATTTACTTGCCCTATAAATTGAAGCGAAAAACCAAAGCGGTAGTGGCCAGAGAAAACGGATTAGCGCCACTTGCTAATTTTCTATTGGAGCAGGGAAGTGGCTCTGTTGAAGAAGAAGCTGCCAAATATCTCAATGAAAAAATAACTACCCTTGAAGAAGCACTACAAGGTGCCAGAGATATTATTGCAGAGAATATCAACGAAAATGCTGCCATTCGCGCTAAGCTGCGCAAGATTTTTGAAGACCAAGCCAATTTGCAAAGTAAAGTACTGGCAGATAAGGAAACGGAAGCCATTAAATACAAAGACTATTTTGATTTCTCTGAACCCATTCATAAAATTCCATCACACCGAATTCTTGCCATACTCCGTGGTTTTTTAGAAGGATTTCTTAGAATGAATATAGCCCCCATTGAAGAAGATGCTTTGTACGCAATTGAAGATGCATATATAAAGGGAATGAATCCTGCATCAGATCAGCTTCGCAAAGCCATAAAAGACGCTTACCGCAGATTGTTACAACCCAGCTTAGAAACAGAATGTAGAACAGCCCTCAAACAAAAAGCAGATGAAGAAGCCATTAATGTATTTGCCGAAAATTTACGGCAGTTGCTATTGAGTGCCCCATTAGGTAGTAAGAAAGTGCTGGCCATTGATCCTGGATATAGAACGGGTTGCAAAGTGGTTTGCCTCAATGAAAACGGAGAACTTTTAAAAACCGATCTAATTTTTGTGCATGAAGCCAATCGACTCTACGATAGTGAATACAAAATTAAAGAACTGGTTAAACAATATGGCATTCAAGTATTTGCCATTGGAGATGGAACTGCTGGCAGAGAAACCGAACAGTTTATAAAAAAGATGAACCTGGGATTACCGGTTTTTTTGGTGAATGAAGATGGCGCATCCGTTTACTCTGCATCTGAAATTGCTAGGGCTGAATTTCCAGATTACGATATTACCGTGCGTGGCTCTGTTAGTATTGGAAGAAGGTTGATGGATCCTTTGGCTGAGTTGGTTAAAATTGATCCCAAAAGCATTGGGGTAGGGCAGTACCAACATGATGTAAACCAGTTTAGGCTGAAAGAAAAACTAGACCAAACCGTTGTGAGCTGCGTGAATTCTGTAGGGGTAAACCTAAATACCGCTAGTAAACAATTACTCAGTTATGTTAGCGGAATTAATGAGTCAGTCGCGGAGAATATCATCAAACATAGAAAAGAACTAGGAAATTTTTCTGCTCGCAATCAGCTATTGAAAGTGCCTCGTTTGGGTGCAAAAGCTTATGAGCAATGTGCAGGATTTTTACGCATTCCTGCTTCAACTCATCCCTTGGATGCAAGTGCGGTTCACCCCGAAGCCTATGCCATCGTAGAAAAGATGGCCGCAGATGTTAACGCTAATGTTGCGGCATTAATTGGCAATGAAAACTTGTTGAAATTAATTGATACTAAAAAATATACAACCGATCAAATTGGGGTATTGGCATTGAATGATATTGTGAAAGAATTACAGAAGCCAGGCCTTGATCCTCGCAGTGAATTGGAACAGTTTGAATACGCTAATATTTATAAGATGGAAGAAGTAACCGTTGGCATGGTACTGCCAGGCATGGTAACCAATCTCACCCGTTTTGGGGCTTTTATAGATATAGGAGTTAAACAGGATGGACTGGTGCATGTAAGTGAGATTGCCAATAAATATATTAGTGATCCCAGTGAAGTACTCAAGCTAGGGCAGAAAGTGCAGGTTAAAGTATTGGAAATAGATTTGCTTCGGAAGCGTATTGCATTGTCAATTAAACAAACAGAGACTACAAGTTCTTCAAATACAGTAAATACCTATGCAAACAAACGTTCCACATCCGCTAATATTCATCCTTCCAAAAAAGCCAATAATCAGCCAGCCGACCTGAGCACCATGAATGTAAACGATGCCTTGCAAGCACTTAAAAAAAAGTTTGGTAAATAGCTTACCTTTCAACCCAGTGATTCTATTTGCCAACACTTTATACATTCCTCACCCAACATATTATGAACCCAAATACTTTACATAAAATAGGTATCACTTCTCTAAATCCTATGCAGCTTGCAGCTCGGGATGCAATAGTGCAGCACAAACACGTATTGCTATTATCTCCCACTGGTTCTGGCAAAACACTTGCTTTTTTATTGCCCTTACTCGAAAAGCTCAATCCCCAATCTAAACAAGTACAGGTATTGGTATTAACACCCGCTAGAGAGCTGGCAATTCAGATAGAAGAAGTATGGAAAAAAATGGCTACTGGCTATAAAATCACTTGCGCCTATGGAGGACATGACATGCAAGAAGAAATCAATAGTCTCCAAGAACCCCCGGCCATCATGGTTGGTACGCCTGGCAGAATAGCCGACCACCTTAAGCGAAGAAGTGTTGACGCTAAAAGCATCCATATTTTTGTTTTTGATGAATTTGATAAATCATTGGCACTAGGCTTTGAAGCCGATATGGAATATATTACTCGTATTTTAAAACCTTCGGTTCAGAAATTATTTGTGTCTGCTACCGCATCCATTCGTATTCCTGCTTTTGTAGAACCAGCAGAAATAGAAGTGTTAGATTTTCTACTCCCTACTAACGCTTCGATTGGGCTAGACTATTTCTTAGTAAGATCTCCAGAAAAAGATAAACTAAATACACTCTATCAACTCCTCTGCAACCTGGGCAATAAACAAGCTTTTATATTTTGTAACCATCGAGAAGCCGTAGAAAGAACGGGAACTTTACTTGCAGAAAAAGGCATTCCCAATACCATCTTTCACGGGGGGATGGAGCAGATGCAGCGTGAGCAAGCCCTAATTAAATTTAGAAATGGCACCGCTCAATACTTAATTGCAACAGATCTAGCAGCAAGGGGATTGGATATTCCCGATATTGAACATATTGTACACTACCACTTGCCCACAACCCTGCCGGAGTTTACCCATAGAAATGGAAGAACTGCTCGCATGCATGCCAGTGGACATATCTACCTTATTCTACACCACGAAGAACCACTTCCTCAATATTTTAATGAAGCGCTTATTGAAATGAATTTATTAGCCAACGCACCCCAACCCAGCGCTTCTAATTGGGCAACCGTATATATTAATGGGGGTAAAAAAGAAAAAATAAATAAAGTAGATATTGTAGGTCTCTTTATGCAGAAAGGAAAACTTACCAAAGATGAGCTGGGATTAATTGTAGTAAAAGACCACAATTCTTTTGTAGCGGTAAAGAAAAATAAACTGTCAGGCTTATTGAAACTGGTGCAGCTAGAAAAAATTAAAGGCAAAAAATTTCTCATTTTGGAAGCTAAATAATATATTGCCTTAGATTAACATGAATAAATTAAGATACATCTTATTTCAGATGGTCTGTTTTTATTGTATTGCTATTGCTGCCACTGCTCAATCTACTCCGCAAAATGAGTTGGAAAAAGAGAAATCTGTATACTTACTAGTACAGCAATACCTAAGGAAATATAAACAGGACCTCAATCTTGCTATGGATCAGAATGATTATGCGGCATCTATCGCCAACCTTAATCAAATTCTTCTTTATGAGCCTAATAATGCCCAGGCCCTTTATATTCGCGCCCGCGGATTTGAAAATCTTGGCCTTTATGAAAGAGCTGTTTTTGATTTTGATCAAGCACAACTGGTTGGCTATAACGATCCTCAACTATATTACTATTTGGCACGATTAGAAATAAAAGCAGGATTGGGTAAAGAGTCTTTTGAATCTTTTAATGAGTTTTTCAAAGCACAACCCTCAGAAATCTATAGAAAAGAACTTAGGTACGAAAGGGGAGTTGCCGCAAAAATGGCTAAAGAATACAAAGCTTGTGTAGAAGACCTAAGCTTTGTAATTGAAGAAGGTAAAGATGAGGCAGACGCTTATTTTAATCGGGGAATTTGTTTTACTGAATTGAATATTTTAAAAGAAGCAAAGCTAGATTTTAAAGAGGCCGTTCGCCTAAAGCCTGAACTACGAAACCATTGGTACTATATTACCTACGACCGTATTTACAAGAATAATTGTAAACTCTTTGTGCAACAAAAAATAGAAGCCGCAAAAAAACAATTCAAAAAAGGTGACCATTTCAACGCGTTTATAGAAGCCCAGAATGGTTTGAAATGCTACCCCAACAATAAAGAACTAATGGTAGTTCAGCTTTATGCCATGCTTACCCAACTCCCTGCTTATTATGATGAAACAATTGTATTTTATCAGGATTTTGTAAAACTACACGGCATAGATGCTGAAATTCAGCAAAAAATGGATAGTGCTATTTCATTCAAAAAACAAATATCTGTATCCGATAGAGCCAACAATAATCAATACCAACACCAATTTGCATTGCCCATCAGGCACCGTTCTGTTGCCGATTATAAATTACAAATAGAAGAAAAATTAAATCAACAGAACGACGCAATGGCTGCTTTGGAGTGGGCTAATAATGCACTTCGCATAGATGCTAAAAATATTGAACTGTTGGTTTTGCGAGCTAAAATATTTTTGCTCATCAACCACCCTTTAGGAACAGCACTTGCATGGAGAGATGCCAACCAAGCACTTAAAATAAAGCCCTTTTTTGAAGCCGCAGAATTAATAAAAAAGCAAGTAGCAGAAAAGGAAGCTAGTATCCTTGCTATTACTCCAATGAAATAAGTTGGTTCTTCAAATTAAAGTTTAAAGCGTAATTTCAAGATTTAAATCTTTGCTATGAAAATTATTCCATTTGTACTTTCAGCCATTTGTACAGTAGGCTTGGTAATTGTTTTAAATAGTCAACTTAAAACAGGTAGCGGAAAAACACCAAGGCTAGGTTATTTTCTCTCCCCACAGCACGGTTTTTGGCAGAATGCTGAGTCCGTTCATAAAAATTATAATGATGATATCAAATTAGAGGGCCTAGCTGGTAAGGTAGAAGTGTATCTAGATGATCGGCTGGTTCCGCATATTTATGCAGATGAAGACAACGACGCTTATTATGTACAGGGATATCTCCACGCAAAATTTAGGTTGTGGCAAATGGAATTTCAAACCCATGTAGCCGGCGGCAGATTAAGTGAAATTGTTGGGGAAGATAGGGTGAGTACCGACCAATATTTCAGACGATTGGGCATGGTATATGGTGCTGAACGTTCTGAAGCTTTTGTGGCAGCCAATCACCCAGAAATGAAAACAGCCATTGATGCCTATGCTAAAGGAGTGAACGCATATATTAAATCGCTCAAGCCCGAAGAAATTCCCTTTGAGTATAAACTGCTCAATTACAAGCCTGAGGCTTGGACGGCACACAAAACCTATTTGTTTCAGATGTTTATGGCATATGACTTAACAGGAAGAAGTGCGGCTACCGATTTAAGAATGACCAATGCAAGAAACTATTTTGGGTACAATGATTTTGACAAATTGTACACCAATGCCCAAGATTCATTAGATCCTATTATTCCCAGGGGCACTGGTTTTGCGCCACCTACTCTTACCCCCAAAACTCCATTAGATATTGACTCGGCATATCTGCATAAAAAAAACTTGATTAGCACGGCCATTGCCCCAATTATTCCCAACAAAGGCAATGGCAGTAATAACTGGGTAGTTGCTGGAACTAAAACCGCTTCTGGTCGCCCCATTCTTTGCAACGACCCACACCTAGGGCTTAATCTACCATCACTTTGGTATGAAGTACAAATTTCCACACCTACCCATCAAACCTATGGTGCTAGTTTTCCAGGTTCGCCCGCTGTTATCATTGGGTTTAATGATAGTATAGCTTGGGGCGTTACCAATGCAGGTAGAGATGTGCTAGACTTTTACGATATGAAGTTTAGAGACAGTACCTTGCAAGAATATTGGTACAATGGGGCGTGGGTTAAGGCAGGGCAACGGATTGAACGCATTAAAGTAAAAGGCAAACCAGACCAAGTAGAGCGTATTGCACTCACTGTTTTTGGTCCCGTGATGTACGATCACCAGTATAAAAATACTAGTTCAGGCGGTAAAATATTGGCAATAAAATGGACTGCCCATGATTCTAGCAGCAGCTTCCCTACAATATACCAATTAAATCATGCCAACAACTATAACGACTATCTGAATGCCATTTCTCTGTGGAAATCACCCGGTCAAAATTTTGCTTTCGCCTCTAAAACGGGCGATATTGCCATTAAGCAACAATCGAATTTTATTGCACGATGGCAACGCCAAGGTGATTTTATTATGCCTGGAATTGACAGTAGTTATGCCTGGCAAAGCTATATTCCTACTGAAGAAAATCCCATGATTAAGAATCCTGAAAGAGGCTTTGTAAGCAGTGCTAATCAAAAAGTTACCGATGAAACCTATCCCTATTATTTGGGAGCGGCCAACAATTTCCCAGTGTATAGAGGGGTAATCATCAATCGCAAACTGGCAGCCATGCAGCAGATTCAGCCGATACATATGCAGCAGTTGCAGATGTATAATCACAATGTGTTTGCTGAAATGGCAATACCTGTATTACTAAAACAAGTAGATAACACCAAGCTGAATCCCGATGAAATGAAATATATGGGTATGCTGAAAAACTGGAATTTAATGAACGATTATCACGAAAATGGGGCTACTGTTTTTAATGAAATATGGGATAGCCTTGAAGCCGTGGTTTGGAGCGATGAATTTGCCAACGCTAAAATGCCCCTAGAATGGCCTGAAGAAAATACCCTTTTAGAAAGTATGTTAAGGGATAGTAACTGTATTTTTGTAGACGATATTCGTACCCAAAATAAAAAAGAAACCCTTGCTGATGCGGTACTTGCAGCCATACGAAAAGCCACGCCTGTACTATTAAAAGCAGAACAATCTTCTCAGTTGAATTGGGGTGCTTTTAAAGATACAAAAGTATCCCACCTCCTAAAAATACCCGCATTAAGTAGGTTGCACCTTCCTATTGGAGGCAGTGAACACGCCATCAATGCCACTACGCAAATTCATGGACCCAGTTGGAGAATGGTGGTGCAGATGACCGACCAAATAGAAGCCTATGGCGTATATCCAGGCGGACAAAGTGGCCATCCTGGATCAAAATATTACGACGATTTTGTGAATTACTGGGCTGAGGGAAAATATTATCGACTTTTATTTTTAAACCTAAAAGACGCACCAACCCATAAAAGAATTAAATGGCTGATTTCTTTTACCAAAGCATAATATATTAAACACTACCTATGAAAACCATAGCTTCAATTGTACTTACCGCTTTACTCGCCTTTGTATTTGGACTATTTACACAACTGCCTTGGTGGTGTTTTGCAATCAGCTCCTTTATTGTGGCATTAGCCATTCAACAATCCCCACTTAAATCGTTTTTAAGCGGTTTTGCCAGTGTATGGATATTATGGGTAGCATTGGCTTTGTTTAAAGACATTGCCAATCAACATATTCTTTCAACCAAAGTAGCCCAGATACTTCCTTTAGGAGGCTCTTATCTGGTATTGATTTTGGTAACAGGATTGGTGGGAGGGCTGGTTAGTGGATTTGCAGCACTCACTGCTTCGTATATTAGAATAAAATAGGCTTGTTTGAGTTTTATTATCTTTGTAAAATGAATTTGCAGGCAGTTTTTAAATTACACTGGCAACAAGTATTTACACCCATAATATCAACCGATTATACCATTATTGTTGCAGCAAGTGGAGGCGCTGATAGTACCGTGCTGGTTCATCTGCTGCACCATTTAAATATTCCCATGGTATTAGCTCATGTTAATTTTCAATTGCGTGGAGCAGAAAGTGATCGGGATCAAACTTTTGTTGAATCCTTAGGCGATAAACTTCAGCTTACAGTATTGATAAAAAAAATAGATACCCAGTCTTATTCCAGTCAACATAAATTATCTATTCAAGAAGCAGCAAGAAATATTCGGTATGATTGGTTTAAAGAACTGGTAAAGGATCAGGAGAATTCTAGTGTTTCTTGCAACCGCTTCATTGCTACTGCTCACCATGCCGATGATAATACAGAAACCGTGATGATGCACTTTTTTAGGGGTACGGGCATTGATGGATTAAAAGGGATACCCGCATTTTATGCAGATAGAAAAATACTTAGACCACTGCTTCCTTTTTCAAGAGAAATAATAGAAGCCTATGCTTTAGAGCAGGGTATTGATTTTGTTACCGACTCCTCAAATTTTAAAAGCGATTATACCCGTAATTATTTCAGAAACGAGCTGATTCCTCAATTACAACAGGTGTTTCCACAGGTGAAAGAAAATATTACACACAATATTCATCGCTTTAAGGAAGTAGCAGATTTATACCATCAGGCAGTGGCAATACAAATAAAAAAATTAGTAGTACATAAAGGAAATGAATGGCATATTCCGGTATTAAAATGGAAAAAGGCAACTCCTTTATATTCCATCTGCTGGGAAATAATAAAAAGGTTTGGATTCAGTGCTGGTCAAGCCATTGAGGTGATTAAACTACTAGATTCCGCTAATGGAAGTAGTATGGCATCGTCAACGCACCGCATTATTAAGAATCGCTTGTGGATGATTATTGCGCCTTTGCAAGACACAGAATCTGCTTATATTCTTATTGAAAAAATGGGTATTACTGTATTTGAGGATGGTGAGCTTGAATTAATACCCAAAACTTCGGCAGGAGGTAGCTCTGCTTTTTTTTGTGAGTATATAGATATTGCTAAAATTAAATTCCCCCTGTTATTGCGCAAATGGAAAGCGGGTGATTATTTTTATCCTTTGGGAATGACCAAGAAAAAAAAGGTATCTAAGTTTCTAATAGATGCCAAAGTGAGTAAAATAGAGAAAGAAAAAATATGGGTATTGGAGATGGATAAAAAAATTATTGCCTTGTTAGGGTATAGAATTGACAATCGATTTAAATATACATCCCCCCACCAGCCCTTGCTTGAAATAAGCTATCGTAAATAACCTGCTATTTCAGTAAAAAAATTCGCCAATGCATTGAATTGCCCAAGAAAATAGGCAGTGATGAATATAAATACAATTCCAAATATTGCACCCCAAATATGGGCTGAATGGTTGATATTACCTTGGCCTTTTTTTGCAAGATATGCCGATAGGATTAGGTACAGCGCACCAAAAATAAATCCTGGAATATGAAAGGGTATGGGAAAAATGCCCATGCCAATGGTAGGATAAAGAAAAATACCTGCAAAAATAATAGCCGATACAGCTCCGGATGCGCCCAGGCTTCTATAATTATAATTGTTCTGCTGCGCAAAATAAGTAGGTAATAGACTTAGAGCCAAGGCTAATCCGTATAGTAATATGTATAAAATTTTACCCTTATCGCCAAAAAGCTGTGCAAATGCGCGTTCTACCATATCCCCAAACAGGTAAAAAGAATACATATTAAAAGCTAGGTGCATGATATCAGCATGAATAAGGCCACAACTAAAAAAGCGATACCACTCGTTTCTAGTGGTGATGGCAGGGGGATAAAAAATAAGGTCTTCCATCACTTTTTCATTAGAGAAAGCAGTGAAAGAAATAACACAAGTAAGGATGATGATGCAGAGGGTGATGGTAATCATGTATGGTGATATTTTTCGTTTCTAATAATAGTGCAAGCCCTGTAAATTTGTTCTGCTAAAATAAGCCTTACAAGCATATGCGGAAATACAAGATTAGATAAACTCCAACTCATATTAGCTCTATCTGTAATACTCGAATGCACCCCAAATGCACCCCCAATTAAAAATATAATTTGTTTGGTACTATCGTTGGCTCTTTTTTGTAAAAAATCAGCCAGTTGAGGCGAACTAAGCTGTTTCCCGCGCTCATCTAGCAATACCAGAAAATCGTCTTTTTGTAAAAAGCCCAAAATACTTTCTGCTTCCGCTTTTTTTAAGTCAACTACTTCCATGCTGCCCGCATTTTTTGGGGGAGGTATGAGCTGCCAATCCACTTTATAATACTTATTTATTCGCTGTGTAAATTCAAGCACGCCCTCTTTAATATAGTTTTCATGAATTTTTCCCAAGGAAATAAACAATATTCTCATGGGATAAAATTAAGGCAGTTCTTCCATGCTTGGTAAGTTGGTACGTTAAAGATTTGCTTTTGTAGCAGATTGGTATTTTAAAGCGGTTTTTTTGATTGCTGGTTTGAAAGTATATTACATCCAAATTATATATTCTAATGAATGGAGTAGTACGTTTTTTTGCAATCCTGCTTTTTTGCTTTTTCAGTTGTTTTGCTAAATCGCAGCAGATTGATTCTATGATGTCGGTTTATGCGGAAGGATTCCCCAAAGAAAAAATTCATATCCATTTTGACAGAACCCGCTACAATATAGGTGACACTGTTTGGTATAAAGTGTACTTACTTGCCGCGAATGAGTTGAGCCCACTCAGCAAAAATTTA
Organism: Chitinophagales bacterium; assembly: GCA_013297995.1. GTDB lineage: Bacteria > Bacteroidota > Bacteroidia > Chitinophagales > Chitinophagaceae > Sediminibacterium. The sequence goes on from JAAFJB010000016.1 coordinate 18,795, forward strand.
TATGTTGAATGGTACGACTCTACTGGCGTATTGATAAAGCAAACAGTAGCTCCTCTTTTTCAATCTACAGCTAAAGGAAGTTTTGAAATACCGGCTACTTATAAAGGTTCATTTTTACACGTAAAAGCCTTCACACGTTGGATGCTTAATGATGAGGAAGCTTATTTGTATCAAAGAAATATTCCTATTAACCGAGGTGTTTTCTTGCCTAAAAAAACACAGGAGCCAACGCTGGTAACGATTTTTCCAGAAGGTGGAAAGTTGGTGAGGGGCAGCATGTCTAGAATAGCTTTTAAAGCAACCAATAAATTGGGGCTTCCCGTAAAAATAAAAGGTTATTTGGTAGATGATAAAAATGCTATTCTTGATAGCTTAAAAACCGTACATGATGGGATGGGTATATTGGTATTAAAACCAATGCCTGGCGTAAACTATCAAGTAAACTGGGTAGATGAGTATGGCACCAAAGGAACTACCCCTGTAACTGGAATTGAAGAAGCAGGAGCGGTACTAACCCTAAGAGCCAACAATGAAAAAGCTTTTGTAATGATAGAGCGTTCTGCCAACGCTAATGAATCATATAAGCAAATGAATTTACTGGTGCATATGAATCAGCAAATATTGTATAAAGTATCGGTTAAGATGTTCGAAAAAATCTTTCAAAGAGCTGAAATTCCAATTGATGAACTACCCACTGGCGTGCTTCAGTTTTCTTTATTTACCTATGATTGGATTCCTGTTGCCGAACGGATTATTTTTGTGAATAATCATTTACATGAGTTCAACGCCAAAGTAAATCCTATTTATACCAACTTAGATAAAAGAGCTAAAAACTCATTGGAAATTGTAGTATCTGATACATCAATGACCAATATGTCTATTGCCATTACCGATGCAAGTATTTTAATGAACGAACCGCATACTATTTTTTCTGATTTCTTATTAAGCAATGAACTCAGGGGATATATTCACAATCCTGCCTACTATTTTACCAGTGATGCGGATACTATTACCCAGAAATTAGACCTGGTAATGATGACCAATGGGTGGCGTAAATATAATTGGGAGAAATTAAAATCAGGAGTTGGCCCCCAACTAAAGCATATGCCTGAAGATGGCTATTTATCGCTTAAAGGAAATGTGTATGGTGCCAAAGCCACTAGCGACTTGCAGTTGAACTTTATATTGGCTGCAAAAGATAGTAGTAAAAATATGATTTTCACACCTGTGAATCCCGATGGTAGTTTTGAAGAAAAAGGATTGTTTTTTTATGATACCGTAAAAGTATATTACAACTTCAATAGTAAGTCTAAAATTACCAGCGGCGCACAAGTGAAAGTAGAAAATGGGTTGTTCCGAAAAGAGCCTGGCACCCAGTACAAGTATTCGGTAATGCCATCAGTATGGTTGGCTAGTGATAGCCTAGCTATTGCTAAAATGAACTTTTTTTTAGCAGAGCAAGAGCGACTAAGGAAATTAATTGAGTCGGCCACTTTATCGGAAGTAATTGTAAAAACAAAAACCAAAAGCAAAACAGAAGTACTAGATGAAACCTATGCTAGTGGTATGTTTTCGAGAGGTGATGGGTATAGCTTCGACTTGACCGATGGGTCAGTTGCTGCCATGGATATTTTTACTTATTTACAAGGCCGAGTAGCAGGATTGCAAATTAATGGAATGGGAGCATCGGCTACCCTAAATTGGCGTGGTCAGGCCCCTGATTTGTATTTAAATGAAATGAGGTCTGATGTGTCTATGGTGTCTAGTGTTTCTGTTAATGATATTGCATATGTAAAAGTATTCCGGCCTCCTTTTTTTGGTGGCGCAGGTGGCGGTGGCGGTGGTGCTATTGTTATTTATACTAAAAAAGGAGGAGAGGGAAATAGTAAAGGCAGCAACCAAAATGTGAAGGGCATGGAGAGTACCATATTGGGTGGATACTCTCGGTTTAAAGAATTTTACAACCCTGTTTATGAGAAAGGAAGTACCAGTTATGAACTTGATTCAAGATCTACGCTGTATTGGAATCCTTATGTATTAACAAACAAGAAAGCACCTCGGTATAAAATAGAGTTTTATAATAACGATGTATCTAAAAAATTACAAGTAGTAGTAGAAGGTATAAATGCGGAGGGTAAAATGATTAGAATAGTGAAGATGCTGGAATAATACTTAAATAAAATAGTGCGATTAGGGTTTCATTTTCGCCAGACTGAATTTTCTAAATTCAACCTCAGCCCCTTCTGCTTGTAAAGCAATTTTGCCTTTAGATGCGGTACAATTGTATCCATCATTAACCAAAATATTATTTAGGTAAACCGTTACTTTTTTGCCAATACAAAAAATGGTCATCTTATTCCATTCACCTAGTGCATTTTCTGTGTTGTTGGTAAGGTTCATTACTCTTCGTTGCTTTCCTTCTTGAGTGCCCCACTCAGCTTTTGGACCTCGTTGTGCTTCCATATTAGCGACTGTAATATCTTCTTTTATGCACCAGAAATCACCCGCATTATTGTGTTCCATTTGTACCTCGAGCGACTGGGGAAATGTCTTGTACAAAACACGTGGAGTAGAGGCATGAACCAATACACCACAGTTGCCGGGCTTACTAGCAAAGCGATATTCTATATCAAGCCGGTAATTCTTGTAAGATTTTTTGGTAATAAGGTGTCCAATAGGATTTCCCATGCTAACCAGTATGCCATTTCTTACTATAAAAGAAGGAGGTAAGTTAGCTACTGTATCTGCTTCCGGAATATCTAAGGTAAACCCAGTTAAATCTTTGCCATTGAATAAGCTTTTTGGAGTGGTAAAAAGGGTAGGGCTGGGTTGACAAAATATGGCAGTCATTTGAAAGGTTACACCAATAAAGAGTGTTACTTTTAATAATTTGCAGTTCATGATCAGGTATTATTGTTAAAGATATTATATTGATGAGTTGCAAAATGCAAGGGATAATTTCATGATAAAATAGCCATCAAAATGCGTTGGTGTCTGAATTATAGAGGGTAGTAGAAACCAAAAAGGAACTACAATATTGTAACTCCTTTTTGGTTATGTAGTGACCGCGTTAGGATTCAAACCTAAAACCTTCTGATCCGTAGTCAGATGCTCTATTCAGTTGAGCTACGCAGCCATTTCCCCTATGGGGCTGCAAATATATTACAATCCTGTTTATTCTCAAAATATTGCATGTTATTAAATATCAGATCCCATAAATTCCTGCAGCAGATTGCTCTAAAATGCTATTGGGGATTAGGTTGGATAGGTATTTCAGGATTTTATTGGTGGCTCCCGGCACCACTTCTTTTTTCCCGGCAAAAATTCCTTCAATGGCCGCTTTGGCCACATCTGCTGGGCTCATATTGAACTTGGTAGCCATCTGAATGGCTTTTTCATGGGTGATATTGGCCTGCTGGGCAAAGTCTGTATCGGTACTGCCCGGGCAAACGCAACAAATTTTTACACGTGTATTTCTTAGTTCATAAGCCAAGCCGCGACTAAAACTGCGCACAAAAGTTTTACTTGCAGCATATATATTCAGTCCCGGTACCGATTGATACGCAGCCGTACTAGATATATTCCCTATAAATGCTGCTGGTTGCTTTTTTAATTCAGGTAAAAACAAATAACAAAGAGCTACCACAGCATTCATATTGAGTTGCATCATTTGTAAATGCTGGGCAAGTGAGTAATTTAATAAAGCACCATTCAGTCCATATCCAGCATTATTTATTAAAACAGATACTTCAAACTGGTGGCTACTACACCAATCAAAAACAGCTTGTGGTGCGGTAGCTTCAGTTAAATCAATAGCAAAAAAATGCACAGGTACTTGATACTGTTCACTTAGTTCAACACTGTTTTGCTGCAACAACTGTTCACTTCTAGCAATCAACAAAAGGCCATAGCCTTTTTTAGCCAATTCAGTGGCCATGGCTTTGCCAATTCCTTTGCTGGCGCCAGTAATTAAAGCGTATTGCATATCTGGTTTTTTATAGAAAGTAGACTTTATTTGGGTACTCTTGAAGCCAATCGCTGGTAAAGCGGTGTTTTGCTATTGGCAGATTTGGGTTTGTATTTACCTGTAACAATAGGAATATACATTACCCTTCTTCGGCTGGCTTCGCCCATTAAAGGAGATTGTTTTACCCTATGCCAGGTTCTGCCATCATGCACGGTTAAATCTCCTGAGAAAATATCAAAGCCTACTTCCCGTTGATCGTCAGAATTATCAATAAAATATTTCTTTCCAAACAATAGTTTAAGAATATTTTGTTTGTGCGTACCCGGAATAACTCGCAGTCCTCCATTCTCAAATAAACAAGTGTCTAAATGTATGCCCACATTTAACATGGGCATTATTTTCTGACCCAAGAACAAGTCTCTCGGGCTATCCGTATGCCATCCCATTTGTGTAAAAGCACTATTGGCCGTATTAATATAGTTATTAATTACCAAGCCATCTTTTTCATTCTCACCAATGCGCCCTTCATATGGATGTAACAGTGCTGAGAGTGCTTCAAGCCGCTCGTCTTTTAGTAGTTCGTTAAGTGGATGGCTAAATTGAGAGCTGAAACAAAAACGCTGAATCATAGTAGCGCCCGTTTCAGTTTTGCCAAATTTAATGGGGATGCCATTTATTTTCTCCCGCTCTTCTTCCAGCCAAAGTTTCTCAATCCTAAAAATTTCACTGATGTATTCTTGCACTCGTTCTGGACTGATAAAATTGCGAAACACAATTACACCATGCATATTGAAGAAGTCAAGTTGCTCCGAAGTAATTGTATTTCCAAGTGTAAATCTACTTTCCCATTTTTTCATCCTTATTTCCCGCTTTTATGTAAAATTACTATTAAAATACTATTATCAAATCTTAAACAAAATAAACCTATATTTAATGATTCCGCTTTCCACTCGTGTAAAAAAATTGATTTGATCCCACTTTATTGCATTTATTACCTTTAGTTAATATTTTTAAAAGATTTTTTTCTTCTTTTTGCTGAATAATGATAGGCGACAGCAAAAATAGATTATTTTTGGACTGTAAAACGAATTTAGTCTAAAAGTTTGCTGTGAAAGAAGAAATTTTCAAAGAAGACATCATCAAAGCAGCTCAAAAGCTATTTCAGGCATTTGGTCTTAAAAAAACCACTATGGAAGATATAGCCAAATCTTTGGGAAGGGGTAAGAGTACCCTTTACTATTACTACGATAGTAAAGAGCAGATTTTTGCGGAGGTTTTACAAAAAGAGTTGAAAGAAGTTTTTGAGAAGACGAAAATTGCCGTTGGTGCTGCCAATTCAGCCGAAGAAAAATTAAAAACATTTGCCGTTACTAGAATTACCGTTCTTGGTGATATGCTTAACCTCTATCGATTGGTATGTGGCGATTTAATGGAGCAGCCTACTTGTACCAAAACTTTATTCAATGAATATGCCCAGCAAGAAACCTCTTTAATTGCTTCCATTCTTGAATTTGGTATTCAACAAGGCGAGTTCGCCTCCATAATGCCCCAAGAAATGGAAATACTTACCCTTGTAATTGTAGGCAGTATCAGAGGCATTGAACGGGAGCTGCTTACAGAAAATCATGCAGTTTTAGAACATCGAATTACTGCCATTTCTAATTTAATGGTGAACGGACTAAAAGCAAAAAATAAAACCTATTCTATCACTTAAATTTAAAAAATAAAGAATGAAGAAAACAATAACTCCTGCGGAAGGCAAATTAGGGGTTTTAATTCCTGGTCTTGGTGCTGTTGGAACTACTATGATTGCTGGGGTGGTGGCTATCAACAAAGGGTTGGCAAAGCCAATTGGCTCTGTTACTCAAATGGGTAATATTCGGCTGGGTAAAAAAACTGAGAATAGGTATCCATTAATGAAAGACTTTGTTCCACTGGCTAAATTAAATGATATTGTTTTTGGGGGTTGGGACATTTATACCGACAATGTTTTTGAGGCAGCCATGAATGCCAAAGTTTTAGAACCCGTTTTATTGCACGCAGTAAAGCCTGAACTAGAATTAATTAAACCCATGAAAGCCGTTTTTGATGCATCCTATATTAAAAATATAACGGGTTCAAATATTAAATCAGCAGCCACTAAAATGCAACTAGCCAATGAGCTAATGACTGATATGGAGTTGTTTCAAAAAAACAATGGCTGTTCCAGTTTGGTTGTTATTTGGTGTGGCTCTACCGAAAAATATATGGAAGTATCTGCGGTTCATGAAACCATTGAATCTTTTGAAGAAGGATTGAGGAATAATGATTCTGCTATTGCTCCAAGTATGATTTATGCCTATGCGGCACTTAAAATGGGTATTCCTTTTGCCAATGGAGCTCCCAATCTTACAGTAGATATTCCTGCACTAGAGTGCCTTGCCAAACTTACGGAAACCCCAATTGCCGGTAAGGATTTTAAAACAGGGCAAACCCTTATGAAAACCATATTGGCACCGGGTTTACAAGCAAGAGCTCTGGGTGTTAAGGGGTGGTTCTCTACCAATATTTTAGGAAATAGAGATGGGCTGGTATTAGATGATCCAGATAATTTTAAAACAAAAGAAGTTTCTAAATTAAGCGTACTAGAAGATATTTTTCAACCCGAAATGAGTCCCGAACTTTATGGCGATATGTACCATAAAGTAAGAATTAATTATTATCCTCCTCATGGTGATAACAAAGAAAGCTGGGATAATATTGACATTTTTGGTTGGCTAGGCTACGGAATGCAAATTAAAATAAACTTTCTTTGTCGCGATTCTATCCTTGCTGCACCTATTGTTTTGGATCTTGCTTTATTCATGGATTTAGCAAAAAGAGCGGGCATGAGTGGTATTCAAGAATGGTTGTCGTTTTATTTTAAATCGCCTCAAACTGTACCACAGCTTCGCCCAGAACACGATGTATTTAAACAACTTATTAAGTTGCAGAATACAGTAAGACATATGATGGGAGAAGATTTGATTAGCCCCCTTGAGCTAGATGATTTTGAAGAAAATGCTCATTCTTAATGATACAATTTCATAAAATTATAACAAGTGTATTTGGCATTGGATATATCCAAAAAGGGGGAGGTACGGTAGCTGCATTCATGGCCTGCATAATCTGGTTTTTTGGGATTAGATTTTGGCCAATATATGATGCGTTGTTGCTTACCGTTTTTATTACCGCTTATGGGGTATGGGGTGGCAATATAGTAGAATTGGTTTGGGGGAAAGACAATAGAAGGGTAGTAATAGATGAAGTAGCTGGCATGTTTGTAACGCTTTTATGGGTGCCCATATCTGTTGAAAATATATTAATGGGATTAATACTCTTTAGAATATTCGATATTTTAAAACCATTTTATATTAACCGTTTAGAACAATTGCCTGGCGGATGGGGAGTGATGGCAGATGATCTATTAGCCGGTATTTATGCTAATATTATTTTGCAAGTAATTATTTATTTAAAGCTATGGTAAAAACAAGTTTTTTTAAAGCCCAGGCTTCTTCAATCATGGCATCATCCATTGATTTTATCAGCACCGTTGTAATGGTAGAATTATTAAAAATATGTGCACTTTTTGCTGGTGCTTTTGGAACCATTATAGGTGGTATTGTAAATTTTGTAATTGGAAGACATTGGGTATTTAATGCAAAAAATGGACTTGTATTAAAACAGGTATCTAGATTTGTTTTAGTATGGATGGGTAGCTTTGCCCTGAATTTTTTTGGCTTTGTATTAATGGTTAAGGTATTACACCGGAACTATTTTTTTTCAAAAGTATTGGTATCCGTATTAGTGGGAATATCCTACAATTATTTCCTACAAGAAAAATACGTATTTAAATAACTGAAGTGTATGAATGGAATGAAAAGTAGAAGAATTGTACTTGTTTTATTAGTATTCACCCTCTTACTCATAAAACTTACTGCACAAGTAACGGTTGTAAAAGGGGTGGTGGTTGACTCTGGATCTCGCAAACCCATTGCTGGCGTGAGCGTTTATTTTAAGGGTGGAAGAGGGATGGCTACCGACAGTCTCGGACAATTTGAAATTAAAACTTCATCGGGCAGTGCTAAGGTAATCGTAAGTTTTATTGGCTACAAGTCCCTTCAATTTACCGTGCCAAAAGGAAAAGAACAATTGTTGAATATTGAAATGGGGCTAGATCCCGCTTTCACCAGCAATGTTACGGTTACCACCAATAAAAGAGCCAAATACAGCAATCGAAATAATCCTGCTGTTGAATTAATTAGAAAAGTAATTGAACACCGAGAAAAAAATAAAACCAGTAGCTATGATTATGTTGAATATGAGCAATATGAAAAAATTCAAGCTGCACTTAGTAACGCATCAGATAAGCTAACGAATAGCAAACTGTTGAAAAAATATAATTTTCTTTTCGAAAACAGAGACACGTCTAAAATAGCAGGAAAGAGTTTGCTTCCCATTTATTTAGAAGAAAACCTGTCTCAGCAATATTTGCGAAAGTCACCTGAAAATACAAAGTCAATTATACTCGGGCAAAAGAAAGTTAATTTTGGTAGTTATGTAGACAATGATGGGCTGAGTACTTTGTTAAAAAGGTTGTATGAAAACATAAATATTTATGACAATGATATTCCTGTTTTTGCCTACCAATTTTTAAGTCCCATTGCTAATTCTGCTCCTAATTTCTACATGTATTATATACGGGATACCATTACCGATAACGAAGGAGTTAAGCTGGTTAAAATGTATTTCACGCCCCGAAATACCAACGATTTATTGTTTAGAGGCACCATGTATATTACGCTGGATGGCAATTATGGCATTCAGAAAATAAATATGTTTTTAAGTAAAAATGCAAATATTAATTGGGTAAAAGAATTGCATATCGACTTAGATTTTGAGAAAGGAACTGACCAGCGCTATCATTTAATTAAGAGCAATTTGATGGCCGATATGGGATTGAGTAAAAGCAAATCTAGTGGTGGGTTTTTTGGTGAAAGAACCGTGTCGTATAAAAATTTCACCATCAACCAATCTCGTCCAGACAGTTTTTATTCGGGAGAACCTATTGTGAATATAAGTGGCAATGAAAAACTCGCTGATAGCTTTTGGATGAGTAAAAGACATGAGCAACTATCTTCTAGTGAGGCCAAAGTATACAGCAATATTGATAGCCTCGAAAAAATGCCTTCCTTCCGAAGAACCATGGCCATGGTAACCCTGCTTTTTGCTGGTTATGGTTCAGTGGGGCCTTTTGAAATTGGCCCTGTAAACGCATTTTATAGTTTTAATCCTGTGGAAGGTTTTCGCCTTCGGTTTGGTGGAAGAACCACTCCTTCATTCAGTAAAAGAATTTACTTTGAAACCTATGGTGCTTACGGATTTAAAGATGAGCGATGGAAGTATTTTTTAAGTGCCACCTATTCTTTAAACAATAAATCTATTTACACTTTTCCACTCAATTATATTAGAATTAGTGCACAAAGCGATACCAAAATTCCCGGTCAGGACCTAGAGTTTGTGCAAGAAGATAATTTCTTGCTTTCTTTCAAGAGAGGTAATAATGAAAGATGGTTGTACAATAAGGCCTACCAGTTTGAATTTGTAAAAGAGTTTAAAAATAGGGTTTCATATTCTGTGGGTATTCGCAACTGGAACCAACAGCCCGCTGGTATTCTAGCCTATACTAAAATTCAAAATAATATTCCAGTTCAAGTCCCCAGTATTACAACCACCGAATTCAATGCGTCATTTAGATGGGCTCCCAAGGAGCAGTTCTACCAAGGAAAAGTATATCGCATCCCCATTTTTAATAAGTACCCTATTTTTACGCTTAACTATGCAGCAGGGGTTTCAGGATTGTTAGGGGGAACATACAATTACCATCGGTTTGATTTGCGTGCAGAGAAAAGATTTTATTTATCGCGACTAGGTTATGCAGACGCCACTATGGAGGGTGGGTATATTTTAGGGCAGGTTCCTTTTCCCTTACTCACCATTCACCGAGCTAACCAAACTTTTGCGTATCAGCTTAATTCATACAACCTAATGAATTTTTTAGAATTTGTAAGTGATCGGTATGCTTCTTTTACTTGGGTGCATCACTTTATGGGAATCGCTTTTAATAGAGTGCCCCTGCTAAAAAAACTAAAGCTAAGGGAAGTGGCCTCTTTCAAGATATTGTATGGAGGTGTGAGGGATGAAAACAATCCCAACTTAAATCCGGCTCTTTTTCAGTATCCCAAAACCAATAATATAACCACTACATTTGCTTTAGATAGGAATATTCCCTATATGGAAGGCAGTGTTGGCATAGAAAATATATTTAAAATTCTTCGGGTAGATTTGGTGCGAAGATTTACTTATACCCATTTGCCAGAAGTATCACCCCTAGGTATCAGAACCCGGTTTAGATTTGATTTTTAATATATGCACCTAAAAATTAACCATAAAATAAGTGTAAGAGATAAAATTCAACAAGCAATTTATTGGATAATTAATCCATTGGTGAAAGCCATGATTAAAATGGGACTCACCCCCAATGCGGTAACCATAATAGGGCTGGTACTAAATGTATGGGTCGCTATTATTTTTATTGAAGGTGCCGAAAAAGGTCACCGAGGTGAACTCAGTTATATAGGTTGGGCTGGTGCACTGGTTTTGTTTGCAGGTGTATTTGATATGCTAGACGGGCAGGTTGCAAGGTTGGGTAAAATGAGCTCTTCTTTTGGTGCTTTATTTGATTCAGTATTAGATAGATACAGTGAGCTGATTTTATTTCTAGGCATTTGTTACTACCTCATTGCTCACCACTATTTTTACAGTTCGCTGTTTGCATTTATTGCATTGATTGGCTCAATGATGGTAAGCTATACAAGGGCTAGGGCAGAAGGGCTGGGTATAGCTTGTAAGGATGGACTCATGCAAAGACCCGAGCGAGTGATTAGCATGGGTGTTTCTGGTGTATGCTGCGGTATCACTGCTTATTTTATTGGAAGCGACTTTAAAATATTTTTACCCGGAACAAGCATACAAGTATTTGAAACCATTTCTGTTTTTACCATCCCCATCTCATTCATGGCAGTGCTTACTAATTTTACTGCGTTTAAGCGGTTGGCAGACGCTAAAAAAGCATTGGATCTAAAAGACCTAGTTTCCAAACCTTAATACAGCAATATGTACCCAAAATTTCCCAATCAACAAAGCATTACTCCATATTGTAGTAGGCTTTTTAGAGTATGGTTGATAGTAGGGGCTATGCTTGTAATAGGAAATTTTTACGCTTTGGCACGTACACCCCAATTTGTATTGGTTGATCCGCAAGATAGTTTTCCAGTGCCTAACAATATTGCCCATCAACTGTTTTACTTACAACGAACTACCAATACCAATACCATTGTTTACTGTTTAAATACCAATGCAAAGGGAGCTATAGATGAATCGAATCCTATAAAAGTATTTTGGATTCGCTATCCAGAGGGAGGAATGCGCAAAGACTTAAATTATATTCAAAAAACTTTTGCCTATGGTACTCATTCCGCACGCAATAGCGATGGAAGTTTTAGTGTGCGACTGGTAGCGTATAAAAAACAAGAATTGTTTCTGCGTAAGTTGCCCAATGAAATGGTATACCGAATTTTTACATTTATCAATAAAAAATATTCCATTTTAAATAGGGTATTTATAAAGATAGATCCAGGCGGTTCTTTGTTCAAACCTAATATTGCTTACATTGAATTAAAGGGAATAGAACTGGCATCTGGAAAACCCATTCTAGAAAGATTTAAACCATAGCATTGCCAATTACCAGGAATATAAAAAATAGAAATATTATCAATGTAATACTTATTGGTATTGGCTATTTGCTGCTCTCTAATTGGCTTATTGGATACAAACCAGAACAATGGTTTTTAGTATTAATTTTTTGGGGATGCTATTTTTTTTCAACCATTAGCAGAAAATTCATTCTGGGATTTTCTGTTTTTATAGTGTTCTGGATTTTATTTGATTATATGAAGGCCTTCCCAAATTATGAATACAATAGGGTTCATATTGAACAGTTATACCATACTGAAAAGCAACTATTCGGTATTCATATGAACAAGCAAATTATTACACCGAATGAATATTGGCTGAATAATAAGAGTGATATACTAGATATACTTACTGGATTTTTTTACTTGAGTTGGATACCAGTACCCTTGGCATTTGCGGCTTTTTTATTTTTTAGGAACCGCGACCATTTTTTTCATTTCTCACTTAGTTTTCTGTTGGTGAATTGCATTGGTTTTATTATTTATTATATTTATCCTGCTGCACCACCTTGGTATGTGCAGCAATACGGTTTCGAATTTATAGCAGGCACACCCGGAAACGCAGCGGGTCTCGCTCGGTTTGATGCTTATTTTAGCACTGCTATATTCAAGCATCTATACGAAAAAAGTTCAAATGTTTTTGCCGCAATGCCTTCTTTGCATGCTGCATACCCGCTGATTGTTTTGTATTATGGAATAAAATTCAAATTGGGTAAATGGAACTATATTTTTGCTATTATAATGTTGGGTATTTGGTTTGCAGCAGTGTACAATAGTCACCACTATATACTAGATATCACAGCAGGAATTAGTTGCGGTATCATTGGAATTTATTTATTTCAATGGATGATGAAAAGGAGTAGACTGTTTAAAAAATGGGTGGACAAAGCAGTGGTGAATATCAGCTAAAACGCATTCTGGTTACTCGTTTTCCCAATGAAAAAGATAGATAAGAAAATAGGAATGCGGCCACCACATCAACCGTATAATGCACGTGTTGAATAAGTACCAAGATGGCAATCATCAATGATCCCGCCAATAAAAAAAGCCGATCTTTTTTTTCCTGCAAGCAGAGGTACATGGTGAAGAGGGTAGCGGTATGTCCCGAAAAAAATAAGTCTTTGGTAATAAATTTACTTCCATAGAATAAGTTACTCAATGGATCTTTCAGTTCAATGATTTGTTGCGGAGGATCAAGTGGAACAAAGAAAAGACTAATGGTTCTACTGGCAGTTAAAAAAAGATAGCTCCAGAGTAATAGCAGAAATATTGCAGGGTTTTGCACACAACGGTAAAGTGTGAATACAACCAGTATCCAAATAATAATAAAAGTGGGAATAGAAACATTCAATGCAGGAAGCTGGTTCAACAATAGGTCGTTCAATACCACCCCTTTTCTTTGTTCAATATAATTAAAGAAAGTTGGCAATACAGGAATGAGTAGGATTAGTAATGATAACCCTATTAATAATTTGAGCTTGAAATCTTTATTTTCCAGATGCTTTTGCCAAGAAGTATCAAATGCTTTGTTCATATTGCAATAGTACAACTAGAAATGCCATCGTACAAATGCTTCCATGGCAGCATATTTAGTCATGCCCAACGCAGCATACAAATTAGCGGTATTGGCATTTCTGTCTTCTGCTCTTTGCCAAAATTCACGGTTGTCTGATCCTTGAAAAGGAACCATATCTTTTTGTGATTGGTGAATAAAAATACCAAAGCGTTTTTTCTTCACTTGGTCTGGACTCATAGGTATGGCCATTTCAATTTCTGCAATATCCCATTCTTGCCAGGCACCTTTGTACAACCATACCCAACAATCATTGATCCAAGGTTCATTGGCCGCTTTTAGTCGCCTCAATGCTTCAAATACGGCTTCTAAGCAAACCCTATGAGTGCCATGTGGATCTGCAAGGTCTCCAGCGCAATAAATTTGATGGGGTTTTAGTTTTTGCAATAATTCCATCGTTAGTATGATGTCTTCCTCGCCCAAAGGTTTTTTTTCTATGGCACCTGTTTCGTAAAAAGGCATATTCATAAAGTGGCAACGATCATCTGTAAGGCCCACGTATCTACAGGTAGCTTTGGCTTCTCCTCTTCTAATTAAACCTTTGATAGAGCGAATTTCTTTGGTATCCATCTGGTCTTTCTTTTTGCTGGCAATAAAGGTTTGAGCGGTGAGAAGCTGCTCTTTACTCTTGCTATTGTCCATTCCAAAGAGTTCTTCAAATCCTACGGCAAAGTCAATATAACGGGTAACAAATTCATCGGTAACCGCAATATTACCACTGGTTTGATACGCCACATGCACTTCATGACCCTGATCGTGTAAGCGCATAAAAGTTCCGCCCATACTAATAATATCATCATCGGGGTGGGGGGAGAAGATCACGCATTTTTTAGGGTAGGGATCACTTCTTTCAGGGTGGGCTGGAATAACTGCATTGGGTTTTCCGCCAGGCCATCCAGTTAGGGAATCTCTAAGCATATAAAAAACTTGCAGATTTATTTCGTAAGCTTCTCCTTTTTCTACCAATAAATCGGAGAGGCCATTTTCGGTATAGTCGGCTGTGGTGAGACTTAGCACCGATTTTTCTAGTTTTAATGCCAAATAAACAACGGCTCTTTTAATCATAGCATTTGTCCATACACAATCCCCAGTAAGCCAAGGCGATTTAATTCGGGTAAGCTCAGCAGAAGCCAATTCATCTACTACAAACAAGCAATGATTGTGTTGCTGAAGAATGCTGGCGGGAACGGTTTCTGTAATATTGTGCTCCACCGATTTGGCAACAATACTGGCTTTATTTCCCCATGCCATTAAAACAATTCGTTTGGCTTTTAAGATGGTGCTAATGCCCATGGTGACTGCCAGTCGCGGCACTTTAGAAATATTTTCAAACTCGTATGAATTGGCCAGTCTAGTGCTATTCTCTAAATTAACCAGTCTTGTTTTAGATAGCATGCTAGAGCCGGGTTCGTTAAAACCGATATGGCCATTTTGTCCAATCCCCAACACTTGTAAGTCAATACCACCCGCAGCTTCAATGGCTTTTTCGTAAGACTCGCAATAATTTTTCATGTCTTCTTTGGGTGCGTTCCCATTGGGCAAGTGAATATTGGCCGGGTCAATATCAACGTGGTTGAATAGATGCCGGTGCATAAAACTCCAGTAGCTTTGATAAGCTGTTTTATCAATCGGATAATATTCATCTAGGTTGAAGCTGATAACTTTTTTAAAACTGAGCCCCTCTTCTTTATGCATTCTAACCAATTCTGCGTATAAGCCAATCGGGGAAGAACCAGTAGCTAAACCCAGCACACAGTAAGCACCGCTGTTTGCTTTTTGCCGAATTAAAGCAGCAATTTCTTGAGCTACAAATGCCGCACCTAGTTTAGCGGATGGATAAATTTTTACTTCTATTTTTTCAAATGAGTCTACCATAGTATGCTATTGAATTGCAAAATAACTGGAACTTATCATATTGCCTTAATAATTACTCAAAAGTCCGCATAAATATGCAATTATGTGCGGTTTTTTTTAAACTATTTGCTTAGGGTAATCTGGTTGATGGGATCAAAATAGGCTTTGCTAAAATGAATACCCAGCCAATTGTATCTTTTGAATTGATTTTGTAATCGTTTTTCAAAATCGCCCCAATTTTTATTTTCTTTTTTACTCCACAGTACTTCACTAAGAGCGCTAATTCTTGGAAAGAGCATATATTCAACTTTAGCAGTATTGGTCATGTATTCAGTCCACATATTCGCTTGAGCACCCAGTATTTTTTTCTCTTCTTCGGCACTCAACCCATTCGGTATTGGCTCATAACTATATACTTTTTGAATGGGGGTGAATCCGCCGATGGTGATAGAATCTTCATTTTTAGTCTGCTTATGGTCAAAATACATCCATTCCCCGGGCGTCATAATAACCGCGTGGTTTTGTTTAGCGGCTTCAATACCTCCTTTTTCACCCCTCCAGCTCATAACGGTTGCATTGGGGGCGAGGCCACCTTCAAGAATTTCATCCCATCCAATAATTTGTTTGCCTTTACTATTCAGGTATTTTTCAATACGTTGAATAAAATAACTTTGTAGGCCGTGTTCGTCTTTCAATCCTTTTTCTTTGATGAGTTGTTGGCAAAAATCCGATCTTTTCCAGGACGCTTTGGGGCATTCATCCCCACCAATATGAATATATTTAGAAGGGAATAGTTGAATCACTTCATTAAAAACATTTTCTAAAAAATTGAAAGTGTATTCACTCGGTACAAGAACATCCTCAAAAATTCCCCAGGTCTGCTGTACCTGCTTACCTTCTTTAGATCCATTCCATGGGGTTTTATCAGGATATTGGGTAGATTCCTTGGGGAAGCAACTTAGTTCAGGATAAGCGGCAATGGCGGCAGAAGCGTGGCCAGGCAATTCAATTTCTGGAATAATTTCAACAAATCTATCGCTGGCATATTGCACAATCTCTTTAATTTGGTTTTGGGTATAGAAGCCACCATAGCGGGTATTGGTATTACTTTCACCGGGGTATTTTCCAGTAATAGTTCCGTTTCTAAACGCACCAATAGCCGTGAGATTGGGGTATTTTTTTATTTCAATTCTCCAGCCTTGGTCTTCCGTTAAATGCCAATGAAAAATATTGAGTTTGTGTAGGGCAATAAAATCAATATACTTTTTAATAAAATCGACAGAAAAAAAATGCCTACCAACGTCTAAATGCATTCCTCTATACGCAAACCGAGGTTGGTCGCTCAGCGAAAGTTGAGGAATATCCAATGCTTGGTTTTTTGAATGGGGCAGCAGTTGAAGAAGCGACTGTATACCATAGAAAACACCAGCGGCATTATCACCGCTAATGGTAACGCTGCTTCCTGTGATTTCAATTTCATGGGCGCCAGGGATGGTAGCTTCAATTTTATGGTAGTTGAGTACAATATTTCCTTTGCCAGAATTGTGTTTAACAATGGGCAGTTGAATATAGTACATTTTTGAAAGGTAATCTTGTAGAAACAGCGCTGGTTTTTCTAAGCCAGTCCCCCAAAGAACAATTTTAGTCTGCTCATTGATAGAAAAATAGCCCTTCCCAATAATGCAGGAATTAGGTTTTGGAATAATATCGGGCATTTGTGCTTCTGCAATAAAAAAAGCGAGTGAGCCAAGGACAAGCAATATTTTTTTCATAAAGAGGAGTATTTGAATGGCAGATAAGAAAGGTAGTTTATAATCTTGAACAGTACTAAAAATAAAAAAGATTCCTCTTTGGGAGGAATCTTTTTATGAGAAGGGTAATGGCTTGTATTAATCTACTTTGGTAAGTTTAATAAGATTGGTAGGCAGGTGAAGGTCAATAGGTGTACTTCCTGTATTTACCACAACATCGCCTACTTGAATAAAACCTCTTTCTTTTAGAATGTCAATCTGGTCTTTTACAATATCATCAATGCTTTCTTCTTCTGAGTAATGAAAAGCACGTACCCCCCAGCTAAGGCTAAGTTGGTTTACCAATGTTTTTTCTTTGGTAAAAATAAATAGGGGTGAAGAGGGTCTGTAACTGCTCAGCATAAATGCTGTGTAGCCGCTTTGGGTCATTCCAATTAACCCGCTGGCAGAAACATCTTCGGCAATTTTGCAAGCGTTATAACACATGGCATCGCTATAGAAAGAGGGAGAGTGGGGCTGGGGTTTTAAGTCTTCCGAGCGGTTATAACGGTATTCTTTCTTTTCTACTTCAGCAATAATTTTGCGCATGGTTTCAACAACGAGGGTAGGGTGGTTACCAGCAGCGGTTTCACCACTAAGCATAACAGCGTCAGCGCCTTCTAAAACGGCGTTGGCCACATCGGTAATTTCACTGCGATTGGGTTTCACCCGATCAATCATGCTCTCCATCATTTGAGTAGCCACAATTACAGGCTTAGCGCGATGAATACATTTGCGAATGAGCTCTTTTTGAATCAATGGAATTTGTTCAACAGGTAATTCAACACCCAAATCACCACGAGCAACCATGATGGCATCACTTTCTACAATAATATCGCGAATATTAACGAGTGCTTCGGGTTTTTCTATTTTAGCAATGATTTTAGTCTTGCTATTTTTCTCATCTAATTTACTTCTGAGTATAACAATATCTTTCACGCTTCTTACAAAGCTAAGGGCCACCCAGTCGCATTTATGTTCAATAATAAATTCCAGATCGGCCAAATCTTTTTCGGTAAGGGCGGGCAGGGAAATTTTAGTATCGGGAAGGTTCAGTCCTTTTTTAGAAGATAAGATACCGCCCAATGTTACCCTTACTTTCACGTCTCCATTTTTTTCAATACCAACTACCCTTACTTCAATTTTACCATCGTCAATTAAAATAATATTACCCAAAACCACATCACCAGCAAGGTTGGGGTAGGAGACATAAATTTTTTCTTTGGTGCCCACACATTTTTCATTGGTAAAAGTGAGGATATCATCAATTTCAAGTGGGAGGGCATTGTTGGCAATTTCACCCACCCTAAGTTTGGGGCCTTGTAAGTCAGCCAATATAGAAATATTGTAGGGCTGGGTTAAATTGATATTGCGGATATGCTCAATAATAGCCAGCTTATCTTCGTGGCTACCGTGTGAGAAATTCAAACGAAATACATTCACCCCTGCTTTCACAAGGTCGAGTAATTTATCGTAGGTATCACAGGCAGGGCCAACGGTAGCAACAATTTTTGTTCTGTGCATCACGTGTTGAACGCCCGCAACTTTGTCCATGTTTTTGTACAGGTACTTTTCTAAGTTTTTTGACATAAATTTTATTTCAATTTTAGGGGGGGGTTAACTGGCCAATATTTTAACGATTCTTAACCAATCTTCTGAAATTTTTTGTTTCGCTTTAATGGCCAGATCAAGTGGGGTGTAATGTAATTGATTATTTAGTATTCCCACCATAACATTATGGGTGCCATTCATTAAGCATTCAACGGCATGAAAGCCCATTCTGCTGGCAATAAGTCTATCTAAGCAACTGGGTGAACCACCTCTTTGAATATGGCCTAAAATGCACAATCGGGTATCAATATTGGGGAGTCTTTTTTTAATGATAGAAGTAATTTCAGTGGCGCCAAATTTATCACCTTCGGCCACAACCACTAAGTTTACCAGTTTTCTCCTTTTTTCTTGCTCAGAAAGCGAAGCAATTAAAGCTTCAATATCGGTTTCTGTTTCAGGAATTAGAATATTTTCCGCACCCGTAGCAATGCCACTGTGAAGGGCAATATAGCCAGCATCGCGACCCATAACTTCAACAATAAAGAGACGATCATGCGCATCTGCTGTGTCTCTAATTTTATCAATTGCATCAATGGCGGTATTAACAGCAGTGTCAAATCCTATGGTAAAGTCGCTCCCAGCAATATCTTTATCAATGGTGCCGGGTAGCCCAATACAGGGGATATCAAATTCGCTACTAAATTTCTGGGCACCGGTAAAGCTGCCATCCCCACCAATAATCACCAATCCGTTGATGCCCCGTTTTGTGAGGTTTTGGTAGGCTGTTTTTCTGCCTTCAGCTTCAAAAAATTCTTTACTTCTGGCGGTTTTTAAAATAGTCCCTCCCCGTTGAATGATATTGGCAACGGAGCGAGAGTTCATTAAATTAATTTCATCATCAATCATTCCACTATATCCACGCATGATGCCAAATACTTCCAAGCCATAGTAATTGCCAGTTCTTACAACTGCGCGAATAGCTGCATTCATGCCCGGTGCGTCACCACCAGAGGTTAAAACCCCAATTTTTGTTACTTTTTTACTGCCCATCTTCAAATAATCGCTTTAAAACTGCGAAAAATCGCCAATTAAATAAATGTGTATTGTGTACACGGAGTACCAAAAATAAGGATTTGAGCGGAAACGACCATTGTAACCTTATTGCTAATTTTTTGTGACCAGCAGGGATACCCATTTATTTGAGGGGTAAAAACACTTCCGCCATCATACATCTTGCGCTACCGCCGCCATTGGTTTCAATGGTAGTTAAATCTGAATGAATAATGGGATTGAAATTTTCAATGGTTTTAACTTGCTCTTTACTGAGAGATTGAAAAGCTTGGGAAGACATTACCAAGAATTTTTCTCCTTTATTATTGATTACTTGCAGCATATTGCCAGCAAATTGATTCATTTGGTTGAATTCAATTTCAATAATGGTTTTCTGATGGGTTTCAAAAGAATTTACAAGGGCTGCTCTTTCGTTGGGGTTGGCAACGGCTTTCAGGCAGATCACCACATATTCATCCGCTACACAGAGCATTACATTGGTATGGTAGATGGGCAGATTATTTTCATCCACAGCCTCAAAACTAAGGGGGGTATAGTTCATTTGCTTACAAAAATCTGCCAGCACATATAAATTGGTTCGGGGAGAAATACAAGCATAAGCTATTTTATTGTCACGATCTAGTACCATGCTGCCGGTGCCTTCCAGAAAAATATTGTTTGCTTCATAATGCGTAAAATCTATTTTCTGTGATATAGAAAATTTTTCTTCAATGGCATTGAGTACCGATTGCTTGCGTTCCAGTCTTCTATTCTCTGCAAACATAGGGTAGAGGCATAGGGTTCCATCGCTGTGAAAAGAGATCCAATTATTGGGAAAAATAGAGTCGGGGGTATGCGGCAAGGGCGTGTCTGTAACAATGGTAATATCAATACCATTGTTGCGTAATATTTGAATAAAGCCATCAAATTCATTTTTGGCTTTTTCTGAAACCAAATTATCGTTAGCATTGGTTTGAAAGCTATTATTTACAGCGGTTTCAGCGTTAAAATTAAACTGAATGGGCTGAATCATTAATAAGTGGCTGGTATATTGCATAAATTATTTCTTATTGGGTGATGGTGTCTCTCCAAAGTGGCATACTCATACAATGAAATCCACCTCTAGCTCGTGAGAGTTCAGCAGAAGGCATTAAAATAAAGGTATCTGTTAACTTGTCTACATGCATGGTACCTGCTTCCAATGCTGCTAATAATTCTTTTACACCTATAATGGTAAAGCCAGCGTTTTTAAAAGCTTCAATGGTTTTGTCGTTTCTATCGTAACCCAGCACAACACCTTCTTTAAGGGCTAATAAATTACAGGAATCGGTCCATTGTTCTCTTACACTGTAAGGAAATTCATTGTTGCCGGAGAAAATAAATTTTACTTCGTGTTCGCAGTGTAAGTCGTTCTTACTAATATCAATTAATAGGTCTTCCAGACTTTCAAAGCTGATGGGGTTGTCGGGACTTTTACGGTGGAATTGAAGAATTTTTATTTTCTCTTCTTTTTTAATTTCAAGTAATCTTTCCACAGAGTTTTGGTCTTCATATTTTACAGCTTTACGGGAGAAATTGCCGAGCATAACCCAAACATCACGTTTCACTTGGGTAAAAACGGTATCAATATGCATATAATCTCTTTTCTTAGGAATTTTTACAATGGTAGCTTTGTCCATCAATCCTTTTTCAAAAAGGGTATTGGTAATTTTTACGGCAGCTTCGGAAGAGGTTCTTTCACTAACTCCAATTAAAATATGGTTGTGGCTCACCACCATAATATCGCCGCCTTCAAGGGTGATTTTTCGGTCGTCATCTTCTTTGGGCAATAAAAAATGGTGGTTAGAATCGCTCAATTCAATAATATTATTCCGATAGTCTTTAAAAAAAGGGTGGTTGAAAAAAATATACTTAGCCAGCAGGGCTTCTCTGGTTCTGGCTTTTTTAGCTGGTTTATTCAGCAGAACATGGTCTTTAATGGTGATGCCAATATCACGGGTAAAAATAAAGTTGGGAATGGGGGCAAATAATAATTCAGCATTTTTAGAAGTCCCTGAAATAAATGTCTTAGCCAGTTCTGTTGGAATATATTGCAGCAATGCTGTTTGGGTGAGGTAGGTACAGCTTTCAATAGCGCAAACGGAGGCAACCAGTTTAGAGCGAATAGCTGGATCTTCTAGAATTTCGGCCAGCAACCATTGCAGTTCAACTACTTTATTAGAGCGGTGAAAATCTATATGGTCGGGCTTGTAAAAACTACGCCTTGCAGAGGGCTCATCAATCTCATTCAGTCTGCCTTTAATTTTTTCGGGGTCAAGAAAATAGAGCAAGATTTTGGTATAGTAGTCGTATTCGTTTTTTCTGATGGTATCTAAGTGAACAATATCTTCAAAAAGCCAGTCTTGGGCTTTAGAAGGAACTACTTTGCCGAGGCCACTGTCGGGACTGTGAACAAGTAAACTTTTAAGGGTACCTATTTCTGAGTTAATGCTGAGTTGCATATTTATTTATTGTAGGTTGAAAGAAGCCAATACCAAGTACAACAATGTGAGAAGGTGATTGGTGAAAAATTAGAAGCAAAATAAGGGAGTAGCAGTGGGCACTCAATGATCGGGCATAGAATTGAGCCCTCGGTACATTTGGGCGAAGTGAGCGGTAAGAAAAGATAGGGTAGTGCAATGGTGCATGGGGTGCAAATTACGAATTTATTTTAAATGGTAGTTTCCCGTTTAAAGACCCGGTTGAAGAGATGGGTCGGAATCGAACAAACATATCTTCACTGTACCATTTTTCTTGGTGTGTTTTTCTCACAACATCGGCGTGGTCTTTCATTTTATAAGCGAACTGTTTCATGGCTTCTTTGCTGGTCCAAATACTAAAAGTAGCTTGTTTAATAAGGGGTAGTTCTCCAATACCTACGGAGGTAATAAATCCTTCAGCACCAGCCATTTGCTCTGCAATTGGGTTAACGTGGCTCCAAAACCTTGCTAGTTTGCTAATGCGAATGGTAGCACGGGTTAAAATGCAGATGGGGCCAGCGTAATCGGAGTTTTTGGGTAAAATGCCAAATACAGGTTTTCCGTCCCAAACACCATGGCCTTCAATGGGTTCAAGTAGGAGCGTCCATTTTTCACAACCCAAAATATTCCACCATTGGGTAATAAATGGGGGAATAATAGGTAGGGCGGTATTATTGGGGGATGGGTGAACGGTGAGCAGAGCCCACTGCCTCCAGTCGGGAGATTTATCAAAGCTGCCATTTTTCCCACAGCCCAATAATTTCCAAAACGTGAGGGAGGTGGAGAGCCAAAGCGGGAATCTAAAAATGGCCATGGACAAAAATCCCATCCATCCCAGCCATTTGGGGTATCGAACAATTACGAGGGTAGCGAGCATAGTCGAAAATAAGCGGTTTGGTTCACAAGAAGGGTTAATGGGTAGAGTTTTTTGTAAATATTGGGGATTATTTGCCCGCTAGGGGATTAAAATACCCCCATAAAAGAGCTAAATAACAAAAAACCTCCGTATTTATACGGATATAGCCAATGCTAAATAGGTTTAACTTGCATGTTTAACAATAAAGGAAGCGTAATATTATTCAATCACCCAAAAAGCCAATTACATTCTTTGTAACAGACCCCTCTATTGTTTATTTCTTCAGGAAGCTGTTTTGGTATTCTATTTTTTTTATTGGTGAGCTTAATTGTAAATCACCAAAGAGGTTGCCATATAGCGGCTTTACCAAACCTTAAAAAAATCATCTATGAACCAGACATTTACCATGCTAAACGAGCTATTGCATTCAACAGCACCAACCTTGTATCCTCCTAAAATTACTTTGCAAGAGCAGCAAAAAATAAGCGCTCAGGTTAATGATTTATTGTTTCTTTTTTCGAGACATTATTTGGGTAATTCTTCAAAAAAAATGTCGGCAAATTCGGTACGGTATTCTCAGGTTGCTGCCAGTTTGTTATTGAACCGAGTGCATATATTTAATGGGTTAGCTTCTAGTAGTTTTTTAGAGGAAGTAGGGGCAGGATTAGAAGCTTTTATAATAGGCTTATACAAGTATTATCCGAAGCATTTTGATATTAGTGAACCCATGCCAGAACCTATATGGCAGCGAATTGAACAGGAATGTAAGGATGTAATTGAGCAGCTCAACATAAAAGGCTTAGAGTTGCAATTGCAGCAAATTTTATTACAAGAATTAAGCTTGGCAAGTAAGGAGCGAAGCCCCAATTTTACACAGGGAATGTATTGGAGTGGTTTGGGTGTTCTTTTAAAAAAGATTGAGTCAAAAGCGGAGGAAGTTTTAGAAGCAGTTGTATCGGTATTAATTAGCAGTAATTTTAACAGCGACTATTTTTTGCAGTATTTAATTATAGGCTATGAGCAAAGAAAAGTAGGTGAAGAAACGGCGGTACAATATTGGGTTGATATACTCCAGATGGTATCCCGGATAGCTATATTACCCAATCAGTATTTATACAAAAAGCAAGAATCTTGTAAGGAGCATTTGTTTCAATCTATATCGGCTGAGTTATTTGCAGCAGAACAATTATATGTTGATGCAAAATCAGCAGTAAAATATACCACCAGTTTATCGGTAGGGCAGTTGGCCGTTTTATTGCATGTAATGGTAGATACGGGAATTATTAAAACCGACAATGTAAGTTCACTTGCTCGTTTTTTTGGAAAATATTTTAAAACCAATCGTACCGATGCAATCTCAGAGACCAGCTTGTACAAAAAATACTACCAGATAGATCCCGCCTCTGTTTCCATTTTGCGGACTTATTTAAACAATATGCAGCAAAAGCTAAAAACATACTGATATAATAGGGTGTTTATCCGTACCAGCTTCGGGACTGCTTCGGGGTTGGCCTGCTACAACCCGCGCTGGCAAAGGAAAACCCCGACCCACACTCGAACAAGTCCCGAACAAAACAACGTTCAAGCCCTAAAAAGGGCTTTTTTTATGTGCTAGTGTATTGATATTCAATTCGTTAACAGGGGTGCTAGCACCCCCTAGCACCCTTTTGTATGCAAGGGGGTAACTAGTTTTGCATTTGTACAAAATCACCGGTGAGCCCGTCTGCAGCGGGAAGTAAACCAAATTTTAAAACCATTCAAAAAAAACAATCAAATGGGAACATTCAACAAAGGAATCCTAGGTGGATTCTCCGGAAAAGTAGGCAATGTAATCGGGAGCAACTGGAAGGGTAAAAATGTACTTCGCAGTTTACCGGTACGCAGCAGTAAAGACGCCACAGCGGCGCAGCTAAACCAGCAAGAGAAGTTTGGTTTGGTGATGGGTTTTATGAGTGGCATGTCTCCTTTGCTAGAAACCAGTTTTAAGGCTTATGCCAAAGGGGTTTCAGGCGTAAATGCGGCCATATCTTTCAACCTACAAAATGCCATTAGTGGTATTGTTTCACCGTTCAGTATCAACTACGCTTATGCCTTGGTGAGCAGGGGCGATTTGCCCAATGTGCTTACTGCAACAGCAGTGGCAGAAACTGGCAATCGGGTTAAGTATAGTTGGGCCAACAACCAAGGTTTTGGAAAAGCCAAGGGAACGGATAAAGCCATTGTAGTGGTTCATTGTGCGGCATTAAAGCAGAGTATTTATTTAGTGGGAGCTGCTGAGCGCAGTGTGCTTACCCAGCTGATAGATGCGTCTGCATTTAGTGGTGAAACGGTGGAGACATGGCTGGCTTTTATCAGTGCCAATGGCTCGGTTGTATCGAACAGTTTTTATACGGGTTCGGTAAATATTGCGCCCTAGTAATCTACTGTGGTTGGTGCGCACAACCTATGAGTAGAAAGCGAAGCAGTAAACCAATTATGTAACCATAGGTGCTGCTGCGCAAGCGGTAGCACCTATTAAAAAAGAAGCATTATGAAGGAGTTAATGAAAAGGGCAAAATCGCCCACCCCTCATTTTTTTGTGCGACTGCGTAATATTGGGTTAGCATTAACCAGTATATCGGCAGTAATAATGGCAGCGCCCATTGCATTACCAGCATTACTGGTAAGCATAGCGGGATATACGGCAGTAGCGGGAGGTATCGCTAGTGCGGTAAGCCAGTTGGGAATCAAAAAAGAGGAGTAATAGTACTAGGGGGGCGTTTGCCCCCCTTTTTATACTTGTAGGTTTTGGTACGCTTCTTTTAGGACGAGACAGGGATTTTCAATTTAAGCAATTGGTAGGTTATTGGGATTTCTTTTATTATGAAAGCAAGAAAGTACTCGCACTGTATTTTTATTTTCATTGATGATAAAATAAAGCGAATGCGGAAAATGCTTAATCCTCAACGCCCGAATTTTACTATAGTGAACTCTATAGAAAGGATTTGTCTCCAATATGCAGTAGGCTTCTTGGAGTGCGGAAATAAAATTTATAGGAGCGTTTATGCTGTACAGAGCATAATAATCAATGGCGTTTTCAATTTCTTTTTGAGCTCGTGGCGAAACAATAATTTTATGCTGAGCCATACTTTTTATTGAGTTGGTTGAGAGACTCATCGGCCGATAGATAAGTGCTTTCATCTTCCTGCAAGCGTTCATCCAAAATGGCTTTCATATCACTCGTGAGTTCAAAATTACTGTCGTGATTCTCTTCTACAATTATAGTAATAGGCTTAGATTTAAAGGTAGCTTTAATAGCATCTAAAATATCGGTGCTTAGTTCCTGTGCAGATGTTAAATGATATGTGGTGTACATAATATCTTATTTAAATTTTAGGCTTTGATCCATCACAAAATAAGCCACGAGATGTATCTATTGGTGCTCGGCTCATACTTTTTTCACCTAATTAATAGTTTTGCTCAGGGCTTAATTCATAAGTGAATATAGTGTAAATTCATATTGAAATATTCACCTTACTGAACCATCTCTATAAAAACCAATAAGTCGGTTGTACAGATCCGCTATAGCCGTTGGTAAAATGCTACACTGGATTGCAAGTAGATATGTAGTAATTAAACTACATTAATACAGATTATAATACTACAATATAAATAAAAGTTAAAAGGGTAATATTGGAGTACAAAAATCCGTACATGCCAGCCCTACCAAGAATCTACTATAAGCACCTATGGATAATTGTACTGGTGACATTGGTATTGGGACTACAGGGTCAGGATCGGCAAGACCCACCAGATAGTACGGTAAAAAGCAAGGAGTTGTTGATGCAGTTGGGCACTTATTCCGGAACAAATAAATGAACTTTGTTTTAGGTACCATTATGATGGTCGCAACCGCATGATCGCCAAAAAAGTACCGGGTGCAGGATGGGTGTATATGGTGTACGACAGGCGAGATAGGCTTGCCTATACACAGGATGCCAATATGCGAAGCCAAAATAAATGGATGACCACTTTATATGATGAATTAAACCGACCCATAGCCACTGGTATGATTGTGTATGGGGGAACAAGGGATCAGTTACAAGCAATATTAGATGCCCACTACGATGCAGCACAATCTACCAGCACGGCCATTAATTTTATGGCACCTGACCTGCTGTATGTAAGTGAACGCCAAGCAGGCAAGCAGATTTATAGGGCAGTAAATGCCATTGAGTTCAGCAATGAGTTTACCATAGAAGATGGGGCGAGTGTTGAAACCATTTTAGAGCCATCGGTATTGAGTACGCAGACTATTTTATTAAACTACAATCCCTTCCCCGACAACCCTAATTTTATACCCCTTACGTTACAGTATTACGACGATTATAGTTCCACCCAAAAAACCTATACTACGGCCAATAACCACAAAATAGATGGGGGCAGTAATGCGTATCCAGAGGCATTGCCAACAACGGCGAGTGTATTAACAAGGGGTATGCCCACGGTAACCCGGGTGAGGGTATTAGAAGATATAAATAATTTGGGATTGGGCAGTTGGCTAGAAACAGTGGTATATTATGATGATAAGGGCAGGGCTATACAAACGCAGAGCGATAACTATAAAAACGGAACCGATATTACCACCACCCGCTATGATTTTACGGGCAAGCCCATCACGGTCTACCAAACCCATAGCAATGCGGCAGCGGGAGCCAGCACGATCACCAAGACCAACCTAAACTACGACCATGCAAGTAGGTTACAAAATGTACAAAAAACAATCAATGATAATGCAGCCACCACGCGCTATATTACCCGCAATACCTACGATGAACTGGGGCAGTTAAAGCAAAAATTATTGGGTCAGAAGCAGGGAAGCCCTACCGAGTTAGAAACCCTGAACTATGAGTACAATATCAGGGGATGGTTAAAGGGGGTAAACAAAGACTATGCAACAGCGCAGCAGAGCAACAACTGGTTTGGGATGGAATTAAGTTACGACTATGGGTTTAGTAATAACCAGTACAATGGCAATATATCGGGCGGTAAATGGCGCAGTAAGGGCGATGGGGAACAGCGTGCTTATGGTTATGGTTATGATGCAGCCAACAGGTTGCTGAGAGCAGATTTTACGCAGAACAATGGAGGCTGGAATCAATCAGCGGGACTGAACTTTACTACACTGATGGGTGATGGCGTAAACCACACAAGTGCTTATGATGCCAATGGTAATATTAAGGGTATGCAGCAGTGGGGAGTAAAGCTGAATACCAGCAGCCAGATAGATCAACTAACTTATGGGTATAATACCAGCAGCAATAAATTAAATGCAGTAACAGATGCCATAGCAGCGGATCAGAAACTGGGAGATTTTACGGATAAGAATACAAGTGGTAATGATTATGCCTACGATAATAATGGCAACCTAGTACAGGACAAGAACAAAGACATAACGAGCATAAGCTACAATCATTTAAACCTGCCTTATGAGCTAACGGTAACAGGTAAGGGAACCATCAAATATATTTATGATGCAGTGGGAAACAAGTTGGAGAAACGAACGGTAGAAACAAGCCCACAAAGCAAGACCACGAAAACGGCTTATCTCAATGGATATATCTACCAAAATGACAGCCTACAGTATTTTGGTCATGAAGAAGGCCGTATCAGAATCATCGGAACCTCGGGTGGTCAGAATGTGGGGTATGTATATGATTATTTTATAAAAGATCATTTGGGCAATACCAGGGTGGTATTAACGGACGAGGAAAAGACGGATGCTTATCCAGTGGCTAGTCTGGAAGCCAATACCCTCAACAGTGAGAAATTATATTATACCATCCCCGATGATGCAGCAACAAGGGTGAACAAGAATACAGTAGCAGGCTATCCCACAGATGGTTATACCAATCCCAATGATTTTATACAAAAGCTCAATGGCAATGGAACAAAGGTGGGCACCAGCATCACTTTAAAAGTAATGGCGGGCGATAGTTATAATATAAGAGCCAATAGTTGGTATCGGTTAAATGGAGCAAGTCCAGCAACACCCATCTCACCTATAAGTAGCATAGTTGCGAACTTAATTAATGGAGTATCAGCAGCGAGTGGGGGCAAGGCAACCATAGCAGCCTTGCAGGGTGGTGGGGTATTAGACCCCGCAGTAACCAATTTCTTGGGCACACAAACGGCAGATCCGAACAAGCCCAAAGCCTACCTCAACTGGATATTATTAGATGAGCAGTTTAAATATGCAGGTGGAAGTTTTGAGCAGGTAGGAGCGAATGAAGAGTTTAAAACATTTGTGAAAACAAGTTTGGCAGTGAATAAGAATGGATATTTGTATATTTATGTTAGTAATGAAACACCGAATATTGATGTTTATTTTGACAATATGCAAGTAACCCATACGAGAGGACCTTTGTTGGAGGAGACGCATTACGGACCTTGGGGGAATACACTGGTAGGAATCTCCTCACATGCTGCCAGTAAACTTGAAAATAAATACAAATACAACGGCAAGGAAAAGCAAGACAAAGAGTTCTCCGATGGTAGTGGGTTAGAGTTGTATGATTACGGTGCGAGATTTTATGATCAGCAAATAGGTAGATGGAATGTTGTTGACCCAATGGCTGATATAATGCGTAGATGGTCGCCATACAATTATGCTTTTAATAATCCTGTACGTTTTATAGACCCTGATGGTACAACACCGGGAGATTTCTATAATGAAAAGGGTAAATACATTGGCACTGATGGAAAAGATGATGGAAAGAATTATGTAATAAAAACAACCAAGGCTACAACTGAGCTTTACGGAAAGGATAACTACACGGAGAAAGGCAAATCAACTCCTATTTCAACTGAAGTGGCAGAAAAAACGGAAACTGAAATAAAGAATGGAAATTTTAGTGCCGATGTCATGAAAAATGTTGTTGAAGTTGGCTCTTCAAAGACGATGGAGAAAATGACAGAGATTGTCTCAAAGGATGATGGTTCTGGTGGTACAAAATCAGCTAATAATAAAGAATATGGCGGCAAAATTGATGGTGTTAAAGTAAGCGAATTAAAGGCAGGGGAAGTTGGCGATCCCTCGAAGGGAAAGAATGCAAGTATTTCTTCTACTGACCGTATCGATTTTCATAGTCACCCAAGTGGGGATAGGAAAGTACTAGGTGGAACTGCAATGTGGGTACAGCCGCCATCAGCAACAGATATAAAAGGAGCAAAAGGAACAGACTACGTTTTTGCGATGAAACAAGGCACTATTTATATCTATACTAGTAAAGGTGTCGTAGCTACTGTTCCAGTATCAACTTTTAAAAAATAAGCTATGAAAATCTCATTTGGTATTGTTTTTTTGTTAATAGTAATAATGTCATTTAAACTAAAGACCGACAATGTATTACTTTATAAGCAATCTTTAATTAGTCATGTTTCTACAGTAAATGCTGATACTATTTATATTTTAAAATGTTCTGATATTGAATTGCCTTCTAAAATCGGCAAGTATACTATTGTTGACATAAGTGAGAATACAAGCTTGTTTCTCAATAATAAATTATCACTGTATGCAATAAAGCTAACTCCTGTTGAAATTAGCAGGGGAACTATTGAAATTATCCTTGTTGATTATATTATACAAAATAATGCTGGTGAGGTTATGATGAGTAATACGGGAAGTGTTATTTATAGCTATAAATATGAAAGCAAAAGCAATAGGTATACACTAGTAAAGAAAGTAAAATATACTATCTAATTAATGATACAGCAGTTGGGCAACCTTATTATCAACCTAGCAAAAAAAAGAATAGAAGATGAGGAGAATGAAAGAAAAATATAAGGTTATGCTGATTGTACTATTTTGTTTATTGTCTGTCTGTCTATATTACAACAGTGGGTACTACATCAGAAAATATGAGTGGAAGCATAGTCAAAAAAGTTCATTTGGCGATTGAATAGAGTTTGATGACACTCTCTATTCTTTGAAGTGGAGAGCAGTATATAAGAATGATAAGGCAGTAGGGAAAATTATTTTTTGTTTTGAAAGTTACTTGATTGTATATGTTAGTGAAGATGATGTAGGAATTGGTTACTATTGTAAAAAGAAATAGCGACAGGGGGAAAAAGGATATTATATAAACAAGACCAGTTTTAAGTTTTAAGTAAAATACCAAAATGACAGCCTTCAGTATTTTGGTCATGAAGAGGGAAGGGTGAGAATCGTCGGAACCTCGGGTGGTCAGAATCTGGGGTATGCGTATGATTATTTTATAAAAGACCATTTAGGCAATACCAGGGTGGTATTAACGGACGAGGAAAAGACGGATGCTTATCCAGTGGCTAGTTTAGAATCAGGAACAATAAACAGTGAGAAATTATATTATACCATCCCCGATGATGCAGCAACAAGGGTGAATAAAAATACAGTAGCAGGCTATCCCACAGATAGTTATACCAATCCCAATGATTTTATACAGAAGTTAAATGGCAATGGAACAAAGGTGGGCACCAGCATCACTTTAAAAGTAATGTCGGGCGATAGTTACAATATAAGAGCCAATAGCTGGTATCGGTTAAATGGGGCAAGCCCAGCAACACCTATCTCACCCATTAGTAGCATTATAGCCAATCTGGTGAACGGGGTATCAGCAGCGAGTGGGGGCAAGGCAACCATAGCAGCATTGCAGGGTGGTGGGGTATTAGACCCCGCAGTAACCAATTTCTTGGGCACACAAACGGTAGACCCCAACAAACCCAAAGCGTATTTAAATTGGATATTATTAGATGAGCAGTTTAAATATGCGGGTGGAAGTTTTGAGCAGGTAGGATCTAATGAAGAATTTAAAACATTTGTGAAAACAAGTTTACCCATCACCAAAAACGGTTATCTTTATGTTTACATTAGTAATGAAACCCCTAATGTAGATGTGTTCTTTGATAACTTACAAGTGTGTCATGTGAGAGGGCCTTTGTTGGAGGAGACACATTATTATCCCTTCGGACTCACAATGGCAGGGATAAGTTCTAAGGCGTCAGGCACTTTAAAAAATATGTATAAGTTTGGAGGTAAAGAACTTCAATCGAATGAGTTCAGCGACAATAGCGGTTTAGAGCTGTATGATTTTTCTGCAAGAAATTACGACCCACAAGTGGGCAGATTTTGGGGAGGCGACAAGAAAGCGGATAAACTTGTTAATTGGTCACCTTACACATACTGTCTAAATAATCCGATTAAATTTTTTGACCCCGATGGAGAATTTCCTATTGAAATTCATGTCAGAAGCTTTGCCCCATTTAATTGGTTCGGTGGAGGGCTATGGAAAGGTGATGGTTATAATAGAGGGTTTTCTACTCAATATGCAGGACATTCTTCAAGAATAAGGCAAATTACTTCTTATGAAACTACTACGATGGCTTCAAGTAGTTCAGCGTATGGTAATTGGTCAGAGTCTAAATACGGGGCAAGAGCATTTTCAGGTGCAAAGATTGAAGACGACTTTTCTTATGGCAATAGAGTCTATACGCATTTGGCAGGGAATAATGATGCGTTAGTTCCTAGTATTGACGGAGGCCCAACCCATGATATTGACGTATGGACTGATCTGCATATAGGTGTTGCAGAAAATAAAGATGGTTCTTCTGTTTTAAGTTTAACTGGCGAATTAGCGGGTGATGGTTTTCCTAGTTCAGAAGCTTTCTTAGTAGACGGTACGGGAAAGAACAAGGTTTTCTTAGGAGTTGGAGCGGCAAAGGCAGGGCCGAATGAAGGTCCATTTGTCACATTAGCTGGAGATCAGAAGGAGAAACAGTTTGATATTAATCTTCGGATTGCTGTTGATAAAAAAGGAAATTTTACAGGCGTTTATTCTACTGATAAGAGTGGGAAGGAGACAATAATTCCGATTGCTGATTGGAACAAGCAATTTGAAAAACAAAACCCAAGAAGACAATGGGAAAAATAAAATTTTCACTCATTACCTCTGCTATATTGGTTGTGAGTTCTTTTGTGCCAGTTATTCAAATATTGATATTAACGGCGGATGGTGCCTTTTTAAGCCTCTTTGCAAGTAGTGATACCAAGACAATTTTTTTAATAAATGGGATTGCTTCTTTGCTTATGCTTGTACTTTTTTACTTTGCTAAATCTACTATTGCAAAGTCCTTTTCAATATTGGGCTTTTTGTTCTTCTTCCTGCCCTTGCTTTTTTATTCAACAGGAAATTTATTTACAGATGAAACAGGAAGTCTGCGGTTAGAGAATTTTTACTTTCTGCAATTTTTAATAGTAGGGATTGTAGCAGGTATATTACTTGCACTAATAGAACTAATAAAAACAAAAGCATCTCAATGAGCGGCTTTTGTTTTAGGTATCTCACGCCGGAAATAGCTCATGAAAAGAAAGGAGAATTTACTAAAAGCCAGAAAGTATATCCAAAGGAAAAGAAGCCGATTTTACGCAGAACAATGGAGGCTGGAATCAATCAGCGGGACTGAACTTTACTACACTGATGGGTGATGGCGTAAACCACACAAGTGCTTATGATGCCAATGGCAATATTAAGGGTATGCAGCAGTGGGGAGTAAAGCTGAATACCAGCAGCCAGATTGTCTCGTCCTGAAATAGCTTGTCAAAAGAACTTCGATTATGCCTGAAGCATTTTAACGAAATATACTAAAAGCAAAAGCCCGATATAGTCGGGCTTTTGCTTTACTCATAAATATCTTTTCTATGT
>JAAFJB010000160.1 GCA_013297995.1 Chitinophagales bacterium
TAGGGGGTGGGCTTCGCTTTTTGGTGAACAAAAAGAATCGCATGTTTTTAAGACTCGATTATGCTAAGAATAGCACTTCAGGGGGGGCTTATTATATTCGGCTGAATGAAGCTTTTTAAAGTGGCTTCTGCTCACAAAAAAGCTACTTATAATTATTTTTTTTACTTGTTTATTCCTATATTCACCTAGTAATTCCTGCTTTTATTTGTTCACCCATCTAACTGCCCATAGCTATGCGCCGTTCCTATTTTACAATATATTTATGCTTGTTTTTTACTGCTCTTACTGCACAAGAGTCTGGTGTACAGTTTTTGTCGCACCCCTGCCTCTCACCCGACGCAAAAACGGTTGTGTTTAGTTTTGAGGGCGACTTATGGAAAGCCAATACCAGCGATGGAATGGCCAGCCGCCTCACAGCCATGCAGGGCTATGAAACCCATGCAAAAATATCTCCCGATGGTAAATGGGTTGCGTTTACGGGTGAACAAATGGGTAATAGAGATATTTATATAGTGCCACTTACGGGAGGAGAAGTGAGTCGCCTTAGTTTTCACAGTGCTTCCGATGAAGTTTGCAATTGGAGCTGGAACAGCAAGCATATTTATTTTGTTTCTGAAAAAAATGGCTACGAGTCTGGCTACAAGGTTTCTATTGAAGGGGGTACACCTGAAAAACTGTTTGGGGATCATTTTTTTCTATTAGATCATGGTATTGCAGAACATCCTTCTACTGGAGAGATTTTTTTTACGGATACTTGGGAAAGTAAGGATCAAGCAGCTCGTAAGCGATACAAAGGACCCTTTAATCCTGATATTAAATCGTATCATTTTCAAACAAAAACGTATAAAAAATATACAGAATGGGAGGGAAAGGATTTTGCAACCACCATTGATGCAAAAGGAAATATCTATTTTATTTCCGATGAATACAATGGCGAATACAATCTATATCAATTTATAAAAGGAAAAAAAACAGCACTTACCCAATTTAAAACATCCATAAAAACGCCAGTAGTAAGTGCAGATGGAAGTAAAATTGTTTTTGAAAAAGACTATCAAATTTGGTGGTATCATACAGCCACAAAGAAATCGGAACCATTAAACCTGCAATTGTATAGAAATAATATTTTACCGGCGGACAAAGACTATGATATTAAAGGGAAAATAAACTATGTAGACGTTTCACCCGATGGGAAAAAAATGGCTTTTACTTCAAGGGGTGAATTGTTTGTGAGTGATATAGAAGGTAAATTTATTCAACAAATAAATAAAGGAAATACAGAGCGTGTGAGAGAAGTTAAATGGATGAGTGATAATAAAACCCTTTTGTTTAACCAAACCGTAGGAGGATTTCTAAATTTATTCACCACCAATGCAAATGGAACTGGTAGCCCCAAACAAATCAGTTTTGATACCAAAGATAATCGTGCTATTGCGCTTAATAAAACCAGAACAAAAGCAGTTTATTTAAGCGGAAGAGATGAAGTGAAACTATTAGATACCAAAACATTCGAACAAAAACTATTGGTGAAAGATGAAATATGGGCCATGCAAAATTCAACCCCTGGCTTTTCTCCCAATGAAGAATATATTATTTTTACGGTGGTTAGAAATTTTGAGCAAGACATTTTAATTCATCATATAAAAGACCATAAAACCTATAACCTCACTAATTCGGGCATCACAGAAACAGATCCTATATGGTCGCCAGATAGTAAGTATATTTATTTTAGCAGTAATCGTTTCAAACCCTCTTATCCATTTGGATTATCGAATGCTCGGATTTACAGAATGGCATTAGAGAAATTAGATGAGCCTTATCGGATAGATAAATTCAATGAGTTATTTGCCACAGAGAAAAAAGACACCGGCAAAATAGTTTCAACAGTTTCACCTGCCATTGCTATTAATTTTGAAAATACTATGGATCGCTTAGAGCAAGTAGGTCCTAATTTTGGCACACAATTTATTACGGCTATTTTACAGAAAGCTGATAAAACTTCTTTACTCTATATCAGCGATCATGCAGAAGGGAGGCCAGCACTTTGGAAAACAGTATTTGAACCTTTTGAAGCTGCTAAAACAGAACGGATTGCTGGTGCTGAGGGGTTTAATATTGAATTTTCAGAAGGGGGAGATAAAACTGTTGTACTCATGAATGGGAATCTATTTAAACTAAATCTCGAAGGCAATAAAGTAGATCCGATTAACCTATCCTATATTTTTCGCAGAAAGTTAAAGGCAGAATTTGCACAAGTATTTGAAGAAACTTGGGCACAGGTAGCACAAAATTTTTACGACGAAAACTATCATGGGGTTAACTGGCAGGCTACTAAAACAAGGTATCAAAATTATTTACCCAATGTAAACAACCGGGCTGATTTGCGCGTACTGCTAAATGATATGTTGGGCGAACTCAATTCTTCTCACCAGGGGTTTTCTTCAAATGGCGACGAAGAAGCTATACAGCTAAGTAATAGAACCATGGAAACAGGAATTGTATTTGAAAATCTGCATCCTTATACTGTAAAATATATTGTGAATAAAACCAATGCCGATAAAAAATCTATTGGCATAAAAGCGGGGGATATATTAACAAAAGTGAATGATGAAATGGTAGATCCTAAAATAGATAGAAACTATTATTTTAGTCGCCCTTCGTTAGACAAAGAATTAAGGCTGGGCTTCAGCAGAAACGGTGAATTTTTTGAAGTAAAAATTCATCCACAAAGATCTATTTCTGCCAATTTGTATGATGAGTGGATAGATAAAAATCAAAAAATTGTGGATGAAAAAACCAGTAAGCGAGTAGCCTATCATTGTATGAAAAATATGGGTACGGGTGAGTTAGAAAAATTTCTGATAGATATGACGCAGGACTTCTACCAAAAAGAGGCATTGATTTTAGACCTTCGATACAATACAGGAGGAAACGTGCATGATGAGGTACTGAAATTTTTAAGTCAGCGTACTTATTTGCGTTGGAAATATAGGGAAGGAAAGCTAACGCCCCAATCTAATTTTGCGCCAGCAGATAAACCAATTGTGCTGTTAATAAATGAGCAATCGCTAAGTGATGCAGAGATGACGGCATCGGGATTTAAAGCACTAAAACTGGGTAAGATTATAGGCACTGGCACGTATAGATGGATTATTTTTACCAGTGGAGCAGGGTTGGTAGATGGCTCATTTGTGCGTTTACCCAGTTGGGGCTGTTATAGTATGGACGGAAAAGATTTGGAGCTTACAGGTGTAGAACCTGATATTTTTGTGCCATTAAGTTTTGATGATAAAATAAACCAACGCGATCCACAACTAGCCAGGGCAATAGAAGAAATAATGAAGGACTT
>JAAFJB010000161.1 GCA_013297995.1 Chitinophagales bacterium
TACCTACTTGGCCGATGCTGTATGCAGTTCGGCAGTGTATTTAGCCGAAAAAACCAATGCAAAAGGTATTGTAGCGATGACAACCTCGGGTTATACCGCATTTCAAATAAGCAGTTACCGACCTAAGGCTGGAACTTTTATTTTTACTACCAGTAAAAATTTACTAAACACACTAAGCTTATTATGGGGTGTAAAAGGATTTTATTTTGATAAATATGATAGCACCGATGATACCATTAGCGAAGTAAATAGAATATTAAAAGATTCGGGGATGATAGAATTTGGAGATATTGTTATCAATACAGCTTCTATTCCTATCCAAAAAAGAGGTACAACCAATATGATTAAAGTGAGTGTGGTTGAATAAAATGTAGCCTTATAAGCATAAAAAAAATCGACTCGTGGTAGTCGATTTTTTTTTGCTTGTGTTTTTTGAAATTGTTGGGGATGGAGGTGGTGGGTTTAGGTAATGGTTCAAGCAATATTAACAGACACTAAGGTCACAAATTGTAGGCTAAGACTTTCGCAAAAATACTAACCTACTTTATTAACAATTTAATTACCTTTAAACTCATAATTCGGCACAAAATAAATGAGCAAAATAATATCAAACGAGGCTATAAAAAGAAGAGGGTATTGGGTTGAAGAAATCAGAAAATTAAGCGGGAACTTTGGCAATGACATCGAAAAACTTGAAAAAAAATTAGGAGCTGAAATTAAGAAAAACGGAATTTCTTCGCTTATTGACCATTTACGACTTTGTGGAAACATTCCCGAAAGTTACGGACACGACTCAAGTGAAGAAAAGCTATACTCAAAATATACTGACTGTTTACTTTCATTAGCCTACACAGCATTAGGACTTAAAAGTTTGGTATTAAAAGAAAGAGCAGACGCAGCAGACGTTGAAGCACTTGCAAAAGATTATAGTTTTGTAGCTGATGCAAAAGCATTTAGATTAAGCCGAACAGCTAAAAATCAAAAAGATTTTAAAGTTCAAGCAATGGACGGTTGGAAACGAGGAAAACCCTATGCAATGGTTGTTTGCCCTATCTATCAACTTCCAACTTCCTCAAGCCAAATTTACCAACAGGCTATCGACAAAAACGTATGTATTTTTACATATTCTCATTTGGCATTACTTCTTTCATATTCAGAGGTTAATGGACAAGCAAAAGCACAACAACTTTTAAAGAAAGTATTTGAGGCTGTACAAGCCCTTAATCCTTCAAAAAATGCGACTGATTATTGGTTAAAAATCAACAAAGTAATTCTTTCGTTTTCAAAGAAAATACAGCCACTTTGGGCTATTGAAAAAGGTGTAGCAACTGAAAGTATTGCCGTTGCAAAAGAAGAAGCATTAACTTTTTTAGCACAAGAAAGAGAAAAAATTATGCGAATGAGCCACATAGAGGCATTGAAAGAACTTATAAAGGTTCACAAAATTGAAAGCAGAATTAAAACAATTAATTCTATTTCTGACAACGGACTTTTCACACTAAAATAATGAAAATGAGTTTAGATAAATATATTAACCAAATAATTGAGGGCAACTGTGTTGAGGTAATGAAAAATTTTGATGATGAAGTTATTGATTTAACAGTTACTTCACCTCCTTATGATAATTTGAGAAATTACAAAGGCTTTGATTTTCCATTTCAAGCCATAGCCAAAGAATTATATAGAGTTACCAAACAAGGCGGTGTTGTTGTTTGGGTTGTAAACGATGCAACAATAGAAGGGAATGAAACAGGTACAAGTTTTAAACAAGCTCTTTATTTCCAGGAAATTGGCTTTAATCTTCACGATACAATGATCTTTCGTAAAACAAACCCAATCCCTCAAATTTATCGTAAACGCTACAATAATGAATTTGAATTTATGTTTGTTTTGAGTAAAGGAACGGTCAAAACACACCATCCAATAATGGTAGATTGTTTACATGCAGGTCTAGAATTAAACGGGACGACTTACAAAAATTTTTCAAAAAACGAACAGACAAGAGAGAAACTGGCAAAACCTGTAAAAGACAAAAAAATTAAAGGCAATATTTGGGAATACGTTGTGGGAAAAAAGCAAGAAGACCAAGAAGCCAAAGGGCATCCAGCACCTTTCCCTTGTGAACTTGTAAGAGACCATATAAAATCTTGGACAAATCAAGGCGACATAGTTTTTGACCCAATGTGTGGAAGTGGAACAGTAGCAAGAGTTGCCTTAGAAATGGGCAGAAAATATATTGGGACAGACATAAGCAACGAATATTGCGAAATTGCAAGAAAACGAGTTAAATTAATTGCAGATGCACCAACACTTTTTATTGTTGAAGAACCAAGTACAGTAAATATTGTACAAAAAGAAAAAACACTTCCGCTAACAACGGCTGGCAAAATGGTAGTGGAGGTGTTAAATTGAACCCACCCGAAAGTTACCTACTAAATCCACCATCCACCATTACCCATTCCCTAATTTAATGGGGGTAAATTTGCGGTTAAAGTTTGTTTTTTAAGTGGTTTATTGGTCATTATAAAAGTTAACACGCCACCATTTTGTATATCGCTGTGCCTAATATAGGTGTTTAAATAGGGTTTACCATTTAGTTTTACAGCGGCTACATAAATATTTTGAGGGCTATTGTTTTGTGCAATTATGGTAAATGTTTTGCCATTATCTACTTGCAATACCGCCTTGTTTACGGCTGGGCTACCTAGTATATAAACGCCGTTTGCCGGGTTGTAAGGATAAAAGCCTAATGCAGACAATGCGTACCAAGCACTCATTTGCCCACAATCTTCGTTACCCGAAAGACCATTGGGCTGGTTATCATATAAGGTAGATAAAATTTGCCTTACCCTACGTTGGGTTTTCCATGGCTGACCTAAAAAACCGTAAAAGTAAGCTGTATGGTGGCCTGGTTCGTTACCATGTGCGTACTGGCCTATAATGCCCGTAACATCATTAACTGGCCCCGTTATGGGGTGTGTATTGGAAAAAGTAGAATCTAGCTTGAGTACACAGGCCTTGTGGTTTTTAAATAATTTTATTAAACCATAAGGGTCATGCTGTACCGACCAAATGTACTGCCACGCATTTCCTTCGGTATATGGGCTGGCATAATCTGTTTGGTACTCGTTCCAAACTGCCCAATTACCATCTGTTTTTTTAGGCCACATCATTTCCATATCGGGCTTAAAAAGGTTTTTATAAAACTGAGCTCGGTTCATAAAATAGCTATAATCTTGGGTTTTGCCCAATTTTTTGGCTACCTGAGCAGCGCACCAATCGTTATAGGCACATTCCAAGGTTTTGGATACGGACGAACCGCCAGTACTATCGGAGC
>JAAFJB010000162.1 GCA_013297995.1 Chitinophagales bacterium
TTATATTACCGGTAACCACGATGAGGTTTTGCGTAGGTACAGCGATATGAGCATGGGCAACTTTCAACTTACCGATAAAGTAGTGATGGAAATTAATGGTAAGATGACTTGGATTTTTCATGGAGACGTTTTTGATGCTACCACCAAAGGCAGTGCTAAACTACTGGCCAAACTGGGCGGGCATGGATATGATTTATTAATTCTTATCAACCGTTGCATTAACTGGTGTTTGAAACTGCTGGGTAAAGAGAAAATGAGTTTTAGTAAGAAAGTTAAAAATGGGGTTAAAAAAGCAGTCTCTTGGATTGGTGATTTTGAACAGACCGCGGCAGAGCTGGCCATTGAAAAAAAATACGATTATGTTATTTGTGGACATATTCACCAGCCCCAAAAAAGAGAAGTGGTTACCAAAGATGGTTCTGTAATGTACCTCAATAGTGGCGACTGGATTGAAAATCTTACTTCATTAGAATACGCCAATAACGACTGGACTATTTATCAATACGATGAAAAACAATTTGCCACTTCTGTTGCACCCGTTGTAACTATGGAGAAGAAATTGCCACAACTAAATGTTGTTACCGATGAAATTGCATTATTTATTCATTCACTAGCTAGTATATAATTATGAAAATTTTATACGCCGTGCAGGCAACCGGTAATGGACATATAAGTAGGGCTATTGAACTGCTTCCTTTTTTAGAACAATATGGTACTGTAGATGTTTTTTTGAGCGGTAATAATAGCAACTTAAATGCAGCACTTCCAATAAAATATAGAAGCAAAGGAATGAGTTTGTTTTATGGAAATAAGGGTGGGCTTGACTATTGGAAGATGATGAAAGATTTTAGCTTGCAAAGAATTTGGAAAGAAGCCAACGCTTTGCCTG
This sequence comes from Chitinophagales bacterium, assembly GCA_013297995.1. Classification (GTDB taxonomy): domain Bacteria; phylum Bacteroidota; class Bacteroidia; order Chitinophagales; family Chitinophagaceae; genus Sediminibacterium. Next base: position 890 of record JAAFJB010000162.1, read on the forward strand.
TTGAACAATATGATATTGTTTTAAACGATTTTGACAGCATTACTTCTCTAGCTTGTTTTTTAAAGAAAAAAACAAGTGTAGGTTTTGGCCACCAAGCCAGCTTTCAAAGCAAAAACACACCTAGGGCTGCTAAAAAAGACCTTGCTGGTGAATGGGTACTCAATCATTATGCAACAGCTACCGCTTATGCGGGCCTTCATTTTAAGCCTTACGACAACTTTATTTTTTCCCCGGTAATAAAGCAAACAATTTTAGAAGCAAACCCAAAGTCTGAAGCATATATTACTGTTTATCTTTCCCATTACAACGATGATATTGTAAAAAAAGCATTACAAAAAATAGCAGGTATTCGGTTTGAAGTATTTTCAAAAAAAATAACACAACCAGTAACAGAAGGTAATATTACCTTCATTCCAATCAGTAACGAAGGATTTACCCAAAGCATGATTAACAGTGCTGGAGTAATTACGGGTGCTGGTTTTGAAACACCTGCGGAGGCTTTATACTTGGGTAAAAAATTATTGTGTTTGCCCATTAGAGGCCAATACGAGCAGCATTGTAACGCGGCTGCATTAAAAGAATTTGGGGTTACTGTGGTTGATAAAATTGACGATCAGTTTGCTTCCCTTGTAGATGCTTGGTTGCAAGCACCAGCACCAGTGAATTTAACCCTTGGCCAATCTACTTATGAAATTGTTCAACAGGTAATTGAATTGGCCAGAAGCCTTCAACACAAACCTTTGGCGGATCCGTATTTAACTGAAGATGATTTAATGGTGATGTTTTAGTAGTATTAATAAGCGTCTGCCAATAACACCTGCCAAGCTTCTATAACTTTATTATTATTGAGCAGTTCTGCTGCATATAAATGCAATTCTTTCTCCATCTCAATGGGGTTTATAGAATAATACTGAATGATGTTTTTTAGTTGTTGATTGTGAAAACTTGGATCTATACTTGGCAATTCATGCATATTGGCCAATTGCCCTAAATGATTTCCAGTTAAGATTGTACTCTTTTTTATTCCTTCTGGCAAAGCATCTATGCCAATTCCCAATTGGGTATTGGGTTTGGCTACTTTAAATAAATTGGTAGGGTCTACCTTGCAGTACCAATCGCCACCTAGCCTTGCTATAAATTGCATTTTAGTTTGGTCAATCATATTGCGCTCTGCATTCAGAATAGATTCATCAATATGCATACAAAGAACTTCGGCAATAACCAGTTGTCCCGCCCCACCTTGGTCTCCCAAACTTTTTACTTCTTTTACCTTACACTCTAATTTAATTTTGGCCTCTTTCACCATGGGACAGCTCACCATGGTTGCAGCTTCTTTGGTGAAGCCAGCTTTAATAAATTCATCTACTCCTTTTGGAAATTCGCAGCTAGACAAACTCATTTGCTGCACCATTTCATAATCCACCATATTCACTACACATTCGGGCACTTCGAGTATATTTTCTAGACTGTGTTTTAAAGTATTATCACGCCCTCTTTTGGCTGGGGAAAAAATAAGAATGGGAGGGTTAGCAGAAAATAAATTAAAAAAACTGAAGGGGCTTAAATTTACATTTCCAGCTTTATCAATAGTACTTGCAAAACAAATCGGCCTAGGTGCAATGGCGTGTTGCAGCCAGGCTTGACGTTCCATGGTATTTAAATCAGCTAAATTAATTTGCATATTTTTTCTTTGCAAGGATGGAAAAATCATCTACGTCTTTAACAATGGTATTACTCAATTTTCCCAAGCCTTCAATCTCCATCTCAATGGTATCACCCTCCTGTAACCATTGTTCGGGATAGTCGGGATTATTAAGTTTGCCAGTACCATTCAATTCTAAAAAACAACCCGTACCTACGGTTCCACTTCCAATGATATCACCTGGATGAATATCAACCCCATAGGCGCAGCGTTCAATAATTTCAGCAAAAGTCCAGTGCATATCTGCCAAATTACCCTCACTTACTTGGATTCCATTTACCCAACATTTCATAGAAAGATTCCATGCTTTTCCAGTATGCCCTTCTAGGGGAGCTACTTCAAATGCAGCTAGTTCATCTAGGGTTACAAGGCAAGGGCCAATTACGGTTGAGAAATCTTTTCCTTTAGCGGGACCAAGATTAAGCAACATCTCTTCCATTTGTAAACGGCGGGCACTCATATCATTCATAATCATTAAACCGCCAATATATTCATCGGCATCTTCTGCACGTATATTTCTTCCCTGCTTACAAATAACAATGGCAGCTTCCAATTCAAAGTCTAGCTTTTGAAAGTGATCGGGCATACATATAATTTCACCAGGCCCTTGAATGCTTTGGTGATTGGTGAAATAGAAAATAGGGTATTGGTCAAATTCGGGAATCATGTCTACTTTACGATTTCTTCTTGCGGCAGCAACATGCTG
>JAAFJB010000163.1:0-469 GCA_013297995.1 Chitinophagales bacterium
AAAAGTAAACAGACGATTTTTTTGCCCTTCGACGGTCGATAAGCGATTACCTTCGATGATAGGCAAAATACCAGACACATGTTTTAAACGCAATTTTGCCCCATAAAATGTAGCATCGTTTAGGGCTTCTTTGATAAAAATATAAGCTTTTTCATCGTGTTTTTGACGATAGAGCAAATCGGCCACATACACCAACGCAACTCCTTCTTTCGTAGCCGATTTGATGTCGGCAATAGCTGCCCGCATCATCAGTTGGGTAGCCGCTTCTGTATCTGCTTGTGCCATATATACACTAGCCAGCGAAGAAGCCACCAGTGCATACTCGTGTGCGTCGGGATGAAATTTGTCTAAAATCAAGTGAAAATCACGCTTGGCTAATATAAAATCTTGTTCCTTAAAAGCTTTCAGTCCTTCTACATAATAATATCGCCAGTCGAGTCGGTTGAGTTTCGTCATAGCCGAATCGGCG
>JAAFJB010000163.1:479-3243 GCA_013297995.1 Chitinophagales bacterium
TCGTACCGCACTGCATAGTAACTCGTACCACTGTAAGCCGCCAAATCGTAGTAGGTACGAGATAAAAGCAAGTAATATTCAGCCAATACCGCAGGCGGCATTTGCGTCAATCGAATTGAACGCAATGAGTCGAGGGCTTCCTTGTATTATGCCCATTTATCCCATCGGCGAGTTGAAAGGCATTGGTTCACCGTATGCTGTAAAGAACTATACGCAAATCAATACTGCTTTTGGTAATTTAGAAGATTTAAGATTGTTGGTCAAAGAAGCCCACAAACGTAATATCGCTGTTATATTAGACTGGGTTGCCAACCATACTGCTTGGGATAACCCTTGGATTCAACAGCAACCTACTTGGTATGCCCGTAGTGCTAGTGGGGCAATTATTAGCCCTCCCGGAACAAACTGGACAGACGTAGCCGAACTCGATTATACCAATGCTGCTATGCGTAAAGAAATGATTAAAGTGATGTCTTACTGGGTTTTAGAAGCGAATATTGATGGTTTCCGTTGCGACCACGCCGACGGCGTACCCACCGACTTTTGGAAGCAAGCCATTGATGCCCTAAGAGCCATTCCGAATCGGAAATTAATCATGTTTGCGGAGGGTTCAAACAAAGCTCATCTCGATGTGGGATTCGACCTGATTTTTGGATGGGACTTTTACACGAAAGTAAAAGATATATTGAACAACAACAAGCCTGCTTCCGACCTGCTTGCATTCAACCCAATTGATTATGCCAATGTTCCTGAAGGCAAACACATTGTTCGATGGATTACCAACCACGATGACGGAGCTTGGGACGATTCGCCAGTAAATATTTTTAAGAGCCAAAAAGGGGCAATGGCGGCTTTTGCAGTTACATCGCTTATAGGAGGAGTACCCTTAATTTATAATGGACAAGAAATTGGTTACACTGGAAAAATTGGTTCTTTATGAAATTACTTGGTTTACTATCTTTGTACTAAAAAGCGATGGATTTTATAGACCAAATAACAGAGTTATTACCAATCGACCCCCATTTTATAGTTAGTCGAATAGAACGCAATGAATCGGAGCAATCCGTTCACATCTATTTGATTGTGGATAAAAAAACTAAACCCAAGAACTTCATCATACAAAGCTATTATGAACGTACTTGGGAACATTTACGTCTTTTCCAATACCGTTGTTTTATTCACTGTAGTTTACCTATTTACAAGGATAAAAATAATGGTGATTTGCACAAGGCAAAAGTTAATTTTTCAAGGGATTATTCACGCTTTACCTTACTTTATGAAAAGGAAGTAATGCGGTTAATGAAAATCCACCACTGTTTCAAAACAGTGGCTAAACAATTGGGAATCTATCCCCAAAGGGTCGAATCAATATATCACTATTATACTTCTGATTATGAAGTTGATAGCATTGTTTCAACTCCTGTTAAAGTTGCATTTGACGAAACCTCTACTCGTAAAGGGCATCATTATATCACTACCTTTTATGACTTGGAAATAGGTAAAATTATTGGTATTTATGATGGAAAGTCAGCAAAATGTGTTGAGCAATTTATGCAAGCACATCCTTATCCTGAAGCCTTAAAACAACTATCAATGGATATGTCAACGGCTTTTATAAGTGGTGTGAAATCATGTTTTGCAAAGGCCGATATTACCTTTGATAAATGGCATGTCATTAAACTCTTGTACAAGCATTTAGAAAGCTTAGAAAATAAATCCCAATTTTTGGCATTCAAAAAATACATTCAGTTGCTAATGAACGACTTACATTCATTTTATCAACAAGAGCAATATGAGCAATTCTCTGCTCAATTATGTTTTATAGCTGATTTCGCTCAAGAACAGTTCAATCAAAATCCAATCACCAACACCATTAAAAACTATTTCAATGGTATTGCAAACTATGCAAAATCAACCCTAAATAATGGAATTATGGAAGGTATAAATGCTAAAATTCAAACTATTAAGAGAGTAGCAAAAGGTTTTAGGTATGTCGAAAACTTTAAAAAACTTATCCGATTTGTTTGCTCTGACTTCAACTACCAAGTAATTTCATAAAGAACCGAAAAATTCCATTTTTTAGTAATAGTACCACTAAAATAGATTGGACAGCCAATCCAGCTATTTTGGCAGCATACAGAAGTTTAATGACTGTTAGAAATAGCAGCAACGCCATCAAAAGAGGAAGTATTGAGGCTTTTAATGCCACGGATGTAGTAGTATTTAAAAAGAAATTTGGCACAGAAGAAGTACTCATATTGGTGAATGTCCGCAACAGTAAGGTTTTACTAGATTTACCAGCCAGCCTGACAAATACCGCTTGGACAAATGCCTTGTCTAACCAAAATATCAACCTAACCACCACACTTTCGTTAGAACCCTACACTTATCTTATTCTGAAAAAATAAAAATTCCCACCTGGTACAAAGCATATTCGTTCTAGGTGGGAGTTTTGTTTACTGCGAGTATGTAATCCTCGTATTTTTAGCAAACTCCCGTTTCGGTATCGCATACATCGGCAGAGGCGGTTGTCACAGGGGCAATTTCGCTGCGTACTTGTTGCAGAACCTGCTCAAATACTTCGCTGGGTTGAGCACCCGATAAAGCATATTTTTTGTTAAAAATAAAAAACGGTACATTGCTAATCCCCAATTGTCTAAAGTAGTGCATGGCTTCTTTTACCGTATCAGAACCTTCGTCTGAATGGAGAACGGCTAAGGTTTTTTCAGCCGACCAGCCGAAGTTTGCCAATACTTCAATCAAA
>JAAFJB010000164.1 GCA_013297995.1 Chitinophagales bacterium
CTCCATGAAAAATCCAAGTCATCTTACCATTAATTTCCATCACTACTTTATCGGTAAGTTGAAAGTTGCCCATGCTCATATCGCTGTACCTACGCAAAACCTCATCGTGGTTACCGGTAATATAAATAACCCGAGTACCCTTGCTGAGGAGGTTCATAATTTCTTTGAACACCTGCATATGTGAAACCGGAAAATATCGCTTATTAAACTGCCAGATATCAATGATATCACCGTTCAGCACCAGAATTTGAGGCTGAATACTTTTAAGATAGTTTACTATTTCAGTAGCGTGGCAACCGTATGTTCCCAAATGAAGGTCGCTCATTACAACCACATCTAAAGCACGTTTTTCCATTCCTTGGAGTTTAGCAAAACTCAATTTATGGTATGAACTTAATGTTAGGGAATAGTTACGCTATTGTTAATAAACGTTAAACAAAATATTATAAGTCGCCCAATTGAGGCCTTAATACAATGTCTTCTACCACCGCCATGGGCGATAATTTTGATGCTGCATATATCATTATAGCCACATCGTTTACTTCCATGATACGAGTAGGATCAATATCAAAACCATCCCAGCTTGCGCTAAGAGTGGCACCGGGCATTACCGCAGTTACTTTAATACCTAGGGGTTTTAATTCTTCGCGAAGATTTTTACTAAATCCCAGTAAGGCAAATTTACTAATGCTGTAGCTGCCTCCGTTGGCATAGGCGTTTAGAGAAGCAATGGAACAAATATTAAAAATATGGCCCTTCGCAGCAGCGGTCATTGCTGGCAATAATGCTTTGGTTAAATAATAGGCACTGTATAAATTGGTTTCCATCATCTGCTCCAATATTCCCTCCGTTTCATGTTGAATGGTGCCAGGAATAAATTGTCCCGCATTATTCACCACTATATCAGGTGTTCCTTGCTTCAAGCACCATTCGGCAAAGTCTAACACTTGTTCCTTCACGCTCATATCAACTGCTTTACCTTTAATGGTACAGAGCGGATGGTTGGTTTGTAATTCTGCAACTGTATCATAGAGGGATTTCTCCCCCCTACTGCAGAGTAAAATAATATTACCCTCCACAGCAAATTGCGTTGCAATGGCTTTACCAATTCCCTTAGATGCCCCTGTAATTACTATGATCATACCCTAAAAATCTGGGTGTAAAGTTATTATCTTTTAGGTGTCAATTATTAACTTCGCTCATGACTTATAACCATCTTTTTTTTGACCTCGACCATACCCTTTGGGATTTTGATACCAATTCACGTGAAGCATTGGCAGATTTGTTTGAACTAAACCAGCTATCAGCAAAAGGAGTGACTGATTTTAATAGCTTTTTTGAAAAATACACTTTTCACAATCATCACTTATGGGATAAGTATTCAAAGGGATTAATTAGGCAAGAAGAATTGCGTTGGAAGCGAATGTGGTTGTCGTTATTAGATTTTAAATTAGCCGATGAAGCACTTTCTAGAAAAATGGGTACTGAATTCTTGGAATTGTTGCCAACTAAAAATAAATTATTTCCATACACTATAGAGATACTCAACTATTTAACAACAAAGGAATATTCATTACACCTTATTACCAATGGATTTGAAAAAGTACAATACCACAAACTTGAACAAAGTAATATTGGTAAATATTTCAAAGCGGTGATCACTTCAGAGGGCAGTAATAGTTTAAAACCCAAAAAGGAAATTTTTGATTATGCACTCAAGCGAGCAGGCGCATTGGTATCTGAGAGTATTATGATAGGCGACAATTTGGAAGCAGATATTAAAGGGGGAATCAATGCTGGATGGGACACTATTTTTGTAAACCATATTCAAGAAAAAACCATGCTAAAGCCTACGTTTACCATTTATCATTTGAAAGAACTTGAAGCCATATTGTAAACTACCCTGCACTTAACTAATTGAAAAACATGGTGTTTATAAGTTAGGACATATAATTTATTCTGCAATAATCCAATAATTGGGCTACAAAATTATGGGTCTTTTGCACCTACCCATACGCTTTTACAAAGCCCAAGAGCAAGTAATTAGTCCCCCCTATTTATTCTTTATATTTTGTTTGATTTATTTACACTAAATTTATTAAAGTTTAAACATTATTTATATAATTAGATCTTTCTTAAGACTAATAATATTGAAAACTCTTAACCTTAAAGCAACGATTGCTAAGCTATTGCAAGTGGCTTATGAACTATTATTTACCGTTGTGTTTATACAGGGAATGGACTTGGCTTATTATTAGTGAAAAAAATTATTGATCAAGCTGTTGGAAAAATTAGGGTTCATTCTTCCCCAGATTTAGGGAGCTGCTTTAATATTTCTCTGCCTAAAAAAATAAGCATCTATAAAATATGCAAAAGACCTATCATATACTAGCTATTGAAGATAATATAGGAGATTATCTAATTTTAGAAGATTATCTAAAAGAAGGGTTTAATAAATTAGCACTTTACCATGCAAGAAACTACCAAGAAGCTTGTGAATTACTTGCGCAATCGGAACTCGTTTTTGATACGGTACTATTAGACCTCTCACTTCCATACAAATCAGAAGAAATATTAATTATGGAAATGATTGATCTTTGCAATGGATGTCCGCTAATTTTACTAACCGGTTTTGCTAATTTAAAATTCGGTGCCAATGCTTTTGCGCTGGGAATATGCGATTATTTATTAAAAGATGATATTAATGCATCTTCGCTACAGAAATGTATTTACTCTGCTATTGAACGCAAAATATCTTTTCAAAAAATAGAAGCCTCTGAAAAAAAATACAGCAACTTATTTCATTTAAGTCCCCAACCCATGTGGGTTTTTGAGATAGAAACATTTAAATTCATGAGTGTAAATGAGTCGGCAATTCGGCACTATGGATATTCTGAAGCTGAATTTCTAAATATGACTATTTTAGAATTAAGGCCCGAAGCAGAGGTTGCCATTTTTTTAGATGCATTTCATAAAATGGACACGCATATAGGGGCAATTTCAAGTGGAAAATTTAAGCACAAAAAAAAAGATGGTACTATTATAGATATGGACACTCGAGGATATATTATGGAATTTGAGGGTAAACTTTCAAAACATATTGTGGCCAACGACGTAACAGAAATATCATCTTATATTACTGCTATTGAAAAACAAAATAATACCCTGAAAGAAATTGCTTGGATTCAATCGCATAAAATTAGAGCCCCACTGGCTAAGATAATGGGCTTTGT
>JAAFJB010000165.1 GCA_013297995.1 Chitinophagales bacterium
AGTACAATACCCAGCGCAATAATATAAATATCAATAGCAGATTGCAATACCGTTTTAAACCCATGAGTGATTTGTTTTTGGTATATACTGACAACTATTTTACCGACCCATTTTTTAAAAGCAGAAACCGTGCACTGGTTTTTAAATTGAATTACTGGCTGAATTTGTAGAATAAGATTCAATATTATTCCTTAACTCCTATCACTGGTATCTGTTGTTCATTAATCATTTTATTGAATTGCTTTATTAGTTGGAGCATTGGGTACCTAAATTTTCCTGTAAAAAGCTCCTGTTTACCCCAGCACTAAAACTTAAGCACCCTTACTTCGGTTCTTCTATTTTTCTGGTGTTGTTCTTCCGTACATTTAACTCCATTTTTACAGGCGTTTATTAGCTTTTGCTCACCATATCCTTTTGCTACCAATCGCTTTCGATCAATGCCCTTACCTACCAAATATTCCACTGCCGCTATGGCTCTTTTTTGTGATAGTGTGAGGTTGTATAAGTCGCTAGACCTGCTATCGGTATGAGAAGAAAGCTCTATTTCAAGTGTTGGATAATAGCGTATCACCATCGCCAATGTATCTAAAATCTTGGCAGCATCGGCACGAATAAAATGCTGATTTAGGTCGTAATAAATATCACGTAAAATAAATTTATCATTCGGTTTGGGCGGTAATACTTTCAACCCAGTGAATTTTTTAATCCACTCTTCATCTGCTGGAACTGGCTTCACTTCTTTTTTATACAATTCAAGTACTTTAAAAATAGTATCATTTTTTATCTCATCTTCCCCTATTAAAACAGTATCAGCTTCCATTCCAAACTTAACCGCCACCAATTGGTATTTGCATCCTGGCGTTAAAACAAATGTGGAATAAGATTGCGCATTAGAATATGCCGCATAACTGAGCGATGAACATTTATTAATTAGTCGAATGATGATACTATCTATGAATACCTCCGATGTTTTATTTCTCACTTTCACCGCTAAAATACAAGGCGATGGCGCAACAATTTTCTTAGCTGGTGGGGGAGCTTTTATTTCTGGTGAAGTAAAAGCATAAATATCATCAGAACCAAGGCCACCTATTCTATTAGATGATAAATAGCCGCTTCCATTGGTTTGCATAACAAAATGAAAATCATCGCGCGGTGAATTTACTGGATAGCCCATATTGGTGGGGGATGACCAATTAGCGTTTGAACCTTTGGTGCTGAAAATATCAAAGCCACCCATACCTATATGACCCTTACTCGCAAAATAAAGCGAACCATCTGCGTTTAACATGGGATAGGCTTCGTCATCAACCGTGTTAACAGCATTACCACAGTTCATGGGTTCCCCCCAATTGCCATCCATATTTTTAATACTATACCATATATCAGTACCCCCAATACCACCGGGCATATCAGCCGTAAAATACATGATATCACCATTGGTATTTAGCGTAGGGTGACCAATATTGTATGCATTTTTATTGTTAAAACTTATCCGCCATGGTTGTCTCCAGTTGCCATACTGGTCTTTTACTGCAGCAAAAATTTCTAACCTTCGTGAACCTACCAAATAACGCTTTTTATATTTGGCATATAAATTATTCGATTCTTGATAGGTTTGTGTAAAATAAACTGTGTCGTTGGCTTTGGTAAAAGCGGCTGGCCCAATATGAAGTGCAGAGCGATTGATGAGTGGTGAGAAATTATTAATTTTAATGCCCTGCTGCATACCCGTATCTTTCAATATACCTATTGCGGTATACAAATTAAAAAAAGCATTGCCATTCCACCTATAATCAAATGAATTTTTATCGTTTTTTATAACAGAAGCTCTAACCGAATCAGACATAAATACCACCGTATCTTTTGAATAAGGTACTGCACCCCAATCTGATAGACCTGAATTTAGTGGTATTGCATTGCGAACTACAAAAGCAGTAGGATTTGCCATCCATACTGCAACCATATCACAGCCTTTTATTCTTTGAGTTATTTGTGTAGACTGCCCCCATTTGCTACTGTACCAGTTGTAATAATATTTTGCTGAATCACAAAGCCCAATCATCTTATACAAATCAGCAATTTGCAATACAATATCTCGGTGGTCGCTCGTATCTTTTTGAATAAACTGTTTGTAATTAGCAATTGCTTTGGCGTATTGATCGGTACGCTGGTAACAGAATCCCAGTTTATAGAACCACTCGTTGTTAATTTTTTTCCGCAGCAATAGCTTTTCATAAATAGGTGCTGCATACGCATACTGAAAAGTATAGAAACGTTGATTGGCAAGCGGCTCATAAGCATCCCGCTCTTGTGCTGACAAAGAAAAAAAGCAAAGCAAATAAATAAGTATAATGCTGAAAAATTTCATCGGTATCTGTTTATTATTTTTAACCATGTAAATCACTAATCAATTAAAAATATCGTGGACTATAAATTCTATTGTCTTTGCGTGCAAAACGAAGTCCAATACTTATTTCATGAGATCCCCTTTGGTAATTGTTTAATCCATTTAACATGATATCATAGGAATATCCAATTCTCAATCTTTCATTGGCAATCAATTCCAGAATACCCGCCACTGCATCTCGATTGGTTAAGCTTTTATCCAGCCCTTGCTTGTTCCAAATACGCACACCAGTTCTATAACTGGCGCCTATCCATATTTTATCTTGTAATAATAGAAACGCATTGAGGTCAAAATTAGAAGGCCCTTTAAAATCTTCTTTCCATAAAAAAGAGGGCCTGAATTTTATACTTTCACTAAGTGTGATCAGTGTACCTGCGGTTAAATACATATGTCGTGAACGTTCCATAGAACCAAACTTATATTGGTTCCATTGGTACCCATAATTATTTACGTTTTTAGGGTTCAATAAATCCATCACAGAAAAGCCAATATAAGATTTAGGCGTATAATAGTAAATGCCAAAATTGGCATCGGGCACGATGCGGTTTAATCGAGCAATGGGAATGGTTTGATCGTTCTCGTCTACAAATTGCAATGCTGTTCCATCAATACTGTATTGAGAAGCGCCAAACCCAATACCAATACACAAACGCTTGGTATCGGCGTTATCTAGTTGAATACGATAGGCATAATTGCCATAAAAAGAACTGGTATTGGTAGGCCCCATTTTATCGCTCAGCATTTGAAAACCCCATCCCATATTTTCATTGTGACCATTGAATAATCCATCAATGCTGATGCCAGCCGTTTTGGGTGA
>JAAFJB010000166.1 GCA_013297995.1 Chitinophagales bacterium
GGTATGGGTATCACTACCGCGGATACCCAACTTATTTTCTTTGGCAGCAACTACAATACCCGGCCAGTTTTTTTCAACAATAAAAGCATTAATGCCTTTACTGCCTTTGGAAGGATCTGTTTGTGCTATCACTAGATAAACAGAGGCAGAAGATCCATTGGTGATCCAATTCTTGGTGCCATTTAACAAATAGTAGTCACCCATGTCTTCGGCAGTGGTTTGTTGACTGGTAGCATCGCTCCCAGCTTCGGGTTCGCTCAATAAAAAAGCTCCAATATGCAATTCCCCGTCTTTTTTACCTTGGGCCAAGGGGGTGAGGTATTTTTGTTTCTGGGCTTCGTTGCCAAAAGCTTCTAATCCCCAACAAACCAAGCTATTGTTTACGCTCATACAAACGCTGGTACTGGCGTCAATTTTACTCACTTCTTCAATAGCCAATATATAGCTGATGGTGTCCATGCCAGCACCGCCGTAGTTAGGGCTTACCATCATTCCCATAAAGCCGAGATCGGCTAACTTGAGAATTTGTTCTTTTGGAAAACGCTGTAGCTCATCTCTCTCTATTACTCCATTTAGGCACTCATTTTTGGCAAAATCTCTCGCGGCTTTCTGAATCATTAAATGTTCTTCACTTAACTGAAAATGCATGGGGATTGTTTTTATGCAACGAAAATAAGCTAACAAGCGTTAGGATGCAATTATTTTGGAATTTTCATTCATAAAATCCGTCGGAGCGTCCAAGGTCGGGACGTCAGAGCGTCGGGGCGTCATTCGTCCAAGGTCGGGCGCTTAAAAGTACTTGCTTTGTAAATTAAAGAGCAGCTCCTTAGCAAAGGGCGTTATTCCACGAGTAGTATCTTGTAAAAAATGGCGTTTAAAAGCAACAATTGCGGAACTGGTATCTTTCACATCGTATCCTACAATACGCAGGCCTGTGATATGATTAAAGTCTGCCGGCACAGGTTCTCTTTTATCATCATACCACAAACCATAACCTTTTTCTGCCAACAATTTCCAAGGAAATCGCCAGTTGGGATCTGTTTTACGGGCAGGGGCTATATCGGCGTGACCAATAAAGTTAGCAGTAGGAATATTGTAGTCTGCTTTTAACCGCGACAATACCACTAAAAGACTATTGATTTGCAAACTATCGAAATTGCTGTACCCATCATTGTCTAGTTCAATTCCTATTGATGCAGAATTCATATCCACTTGATTGCCCCATCTACTCACGCCAGCATGCCATGCACGCATATAATCGTTTAGCATTTGATACACTTGTCCATTCTTACCAATTACATAATGCGCGCTCACAGAGGTAGCAGGCTTTGTGAAAGTGTTAAGGGTTTGTTCGGTAGAATGCTGTGCAGTATGATGAATAATTACATAAAAAGGTTTGCGCATATTAAAGTTGGTAGTCCCCACCCAAAATGGAGAAGGAGGAATAGAATCTGATACCAACTGCGTTGGAGGTATTTTTTTTATAGTGGCAGCGTATTGTTTGGCTTGTTGTTTATATATTTTATTAGTGGCTTTATAAGGATTGCTTGTGCAGGAAAAAAAGAATAGAAAAATAAAAAATGATTTTAAAAAATTAATCATGTTGGCGGTTATTGGTGAGCTGCAAACATAGGAAATTGAACTAGGATGAATTTATGAAAATCGAAAAAAAGATTGAATTGGGTCATTCAAGCGTCATATTTTGTTTTCTTCTCTTCTTTATAATTCAACTGCTCTAACAATGCTTCTGGGGAAGGATTCTTGGTGATGGAAACCGCAATCTGAAACAACAATACACCAATAATAATAGAGCCAATCAACTCACGCCAATTGAGCCAATATCCCCAAAAACAATATGCTTTGGCTTTTTCTGGGTGTTCATGTTCAACAATGGCTTGTAGTTTTTCATTTGTTGAATAAAGCCATGCATCTTCAAGGGTAGATTGGTATTTTTTTCCTGCAATACTGTAAGATATAATGGCTACTTGGTTCTTATGATTTTTTACCAGTTGTATGGTAGCTGGATAGCTTTCTCCATCAAAAAAATCGGGTTGGCGTGTAAATAAAATATAACAGCAGAAAATGATAAGGTATAATATGACTAATGATCGGTTCAGCTATTTCAGATTTTAGTAGGATGGTGAAAAAAGCAAGCCCTAAAAAAGTCCCGCTGATTATGCAGCGGGACTCAACTATATTTTCAATTTAATGGCTACGATTAACCAGCCACTTGTTTGCGAATAATATTCAATGCACCGCCTGCTTTAAACCACTCAATTTGTTGTTCATTGTAGGTATGATTCACTACAATGGTATCAGCAGATCCGTTGGCGTGTTGTAATACCAAATGCAAGGGTTTACCTGGGGAAAATGAAGTGAGCCCTTCAATGCTAATGGTATCATCTTCCTGAATTTTGTCGTAGTCGCTTTTATCGTTGAAAGTCAACGCCAGCATACCTTGTTTTTTCAGGTTGGTTTCGTGAATGCGTGCAAAAGATTTTACGAGAATGGCACGAACACCTAGGTGACGGGGTTCCATAGCAGCGTGCTCGCGAGAACTGCCCTCTCCATAATTCTCATCGCCCACTACAATAGAGCCAATACCTGCTGCTTTGTAAGCACGTTGGGTAGCAGGAACAGCACCGTATTCACCATTGAGTTGGTTTTTTACATTGTCAGTTTTTTCGTTGAAAAAATTCAATGCACCAATCAACATATTATTTGAAATATTATCTAAATGCCCCCTGAATTTCAACCAAGGACCCGCCATGGAAATATGATCGGTGGTACATTTTCCTTTTGCTTTAATGAGCAGTTTTAGTCCCTTTAAATCAGTTCCTTCCCATGCAGCAAAAGGATCTAAAAGTTGTAAACGTTTACTGGTAGGATCTACCTGAACATTTATACCACTACCATCTTCTGCAGGTGCTTGAAATCCAGCGTCTTCTACGGCAAAACCACGAGGGGGAAGTTCTTGCCCCGTTGGCTCATCTAATTTCACCTGCTCCCCTTTTTCGTTGGTAAGGAAATCGGTGATGGGATTAAAAGTTAAGTCGCCCGCAATAGCAATGGCAGTTACTAATTCGGGACTGGCAACAAATGCTAAGGTATTGGGATTGCCATCTGCACGTTTGGCAAAGTTTCTATTAAAGCTGTGAACAATGGTATTACGCTCTTGCTTTTCAGCCCCAACCCTATCCCACA
>JAAFJB010000167.1 GCA_013297995.1 Chitinophagales bacterium
TTTTATCAGCAATACCAACCTACAACACTATAGTGGTGAAAGCGGGGTTTCTTATTTAGGTCAAATGGTATTAATGCTGTTTCAATTTATTAGTGCCGCCGCTGGTATGGCCGTATGTGCGGTTGTGTTCATGGCCATGAAAGAAAAAACCACCGATCAATTGGGTAATTTTTACAACTATTTTGTAAAAAGCTGTACGCGCATTTTACTTCCATTATCAATTGTGGTTGCAATTGTGCTCGTATTGAATGGTACTCCAATGACTTTTAAAGGACAAGATCAATTTATTTCCTTACAAGCAGATACCGTAAATGTTTCGCGAGGCCCAGCAGCAGCTATGATTGCCATTAAACAATTGGGTACCAACGGAGGTGGTTTTTTTGGCGTAAATTCTGCCCACCCCTTAGAAAACCCCAACTATTTCACCAATATAATAGAGAATATCAGCATTTTGCTTATACCCATTGCTATGGTATTTGCGCTTGGTTTTATCATCAAAAGAAAAAGATTTGCATGGATGGTATTTGGGGTAATGACGGTTGGATTCTTACTACTGCTATTGCCAACAATTTACAATGAACAAAATGGCAATCCTGCTATCACCAAAATGAATATTGCCCAACCTTTGGGCAGTATGGAAGGTAAAGAAGTTCGCTTTGGTAGTGCTGCATCTGCCTATTGGGCCATCACTACTACCAGTACTTCCAATGGTTCTGTAAATGCCATGCACGATAGCTTAACACCTTTATCGGGCATGTTTGTCTTATTAGGTATGATGGTAAATGCATTTTATGGCGGTGCAGGTGTTGGTTTTTTAAACTTTTATATATTCATCATTATAGCCGTATTTATCAGCGGATTAATGGTGGGTAGAACACCCGAGTTTTTAGGTAAAAAAATAGAAGCAAAAGAAATGAAGATTGCAGCCATCATTGCTTTGCTGCATCCATTACTCATTCTCTCTGGTACTGCTTTATCCAGTTGGCTTTACGCACAAAATCCCAAAGCCTATGGAGGTTGGTTGGCCAACCCAGGCAATCACGGTTTTACTGAAATATTGTATGAGTTCACTTCTTCTGCGGCCAATAACGGAAGCGGTTTTGAGGGACTGGGCGATAACACCCCTTTTTGGAATATTTCCTGCGGCATCGTGATGCTCTTATCTCGTTACTTACCCATTATTGGCCCCTTGGCCATTGCTGGTAGTCTCGCCAAAAAGAAATATATACCCGAAAGTGCAGGTACACTTAAAACCGATACCACCACATTTGGTATTATGGTATTTGCCGTAATTTTTATTATTGCTGCATTAAGTTTCTTTCCTGCATTATCACTAGGCCCTATTGCTGAATTTTTTACGATTAAATAATTTTTATGACCAACCAATCTTCGAATAAACTCTTTGAGCAAAGTCAAGTGAGTGTTGCTTTAAAGCAGTCGTTCCTGAAACTGAATCCAGTTACCATGTTTCGAAACCCAGTAATGTTTGCTGTATGGATCGGTACCATTGTAATGGCTGGTGTTTGTATATGGATAGCCGCTGGTGAAAAAAACCAAGGCAGCTTACTGTATAATATTATTGTTACAGCCATACTATTTATTACTTTATTATTCGCCAATTTTGCAGAAGCTATTGCAGAAGCAAGGGGTAAAGCACAAGCCGATTCTTTGCGCAAAACCAGGGAAGAAACACCCGCCAAACAATTGATATTGGGCGATATTCAGGTAGAAGAAATTAAAATGGTTCCTTCTTCTCAATTGCGCAAAGGCGATGTATTTGTTTGTGAAACGGGTGATACCATTCCGATGGACGGTGAAATTATATCAGGTATTGCCACCATTGATGAGTCTGCCATTACTGGCGAATCAGCTCCGGTAATTAGAGAAGCGGGTGGCGATAAAAGCAGTGTTACTGGTGGCACTAAAGTATTATCCGATAAAATTAAAGTGAAAGTTACTACAGAACCTGGTGAAAGTTTTCTCGATAAAATGATTGCACTGGTAGAAGGCGCATCGCGACAAAAAACACCCAATGAAATTGCCCTCACCATTTTATTGGCTGGCTTTACATTGGTATTTGTAATTGTTTGTGTTACACTGAAACCTTTTGGCGATTATGCCAAAACACCTATTACTATTGCCGCATTTATATCACTATTTGTTTGTTTAATTCCTACTACTATTGGGGGTTTACTAAGTGCCATTGGTATTGCAGGAATGGATAGAGCCCTTCGCGCCAATGTAATTACAAAAAGTGGTAAAGCGGTTGAAACAGCGGGTGATATAGATGTTTTATTGCTCGACAAAACAGGTACTATTACCATTGGCAACCGTAAAGCAACCCAATTTTGGCCTGCTGATACAATTGCAGTAAATACTTTTATTGAAGCCTGTGTACTCAGTTCATTGTCTGATGAAACTCCAGAAGGAAAATCAATTATTGAATTGGCCAATCTAAACAAAAATAATTTTGATACCACCCATGCAAATTTTATAGAATTTACTGCTGAAACCCGAAGCAGTGGTATTGATTTGCCCAACGGTATCCGCATTCGAAAAGGTGCTTATGACTCCATTAGAAATATAGCAGAACAAGCTGGCAACAGCTTTCCTGCCGAAACTGCTGATCGTGTTAAAACCATTTCTTCTAAGGGTGGTACCCCACTGGTAGTAAGTGAAAATGAAAAGATATTGGGGGTGATTGAATTGCAAGATATTATTAAACCGGGCATACAGGAACGTTTTGAAAGGCTTCGTAAAATGGGCGTAAAAACAGTAATGGTTACAGGTGATAACCCACTCACAGCTAAATTCATTGCAGAAAAAGCTGGGGTTGACGATTATATTGCCGAAGCGAAGCCCGAAGACAAAATGAATTATATTAAGGCAGAGCAGCAAAGTGGTAAACTGGTGGCTATGATGGGCGATGGCACCAATGATGCGCCTGCACTAGCTCAGGCTGATGTTGGGGTTGCTATGAACAGCGGTACTGCTGCTGCTAAAGAAGCAGGTAATATGGTTGATCTGGATAACGACCCCACTAAATTAATTGAAATTGTAGAAATTGGAAAGCAACTATTAATGACCAGAGGCACGCTTACCACTTTTTCTATTGCCAATGATGTTGCAAAGTACTTTGCCATTGTACCCGCCTTATTTATTGCTTCCATTCCTGCTTTGCAAGG
>JAAFJB010000168.1 GCA_013297995.1 Chitinophagales bacterium
TATGGGCCATAGCTTGTTCTGCACAACATTACTTGGTTTAAAATTGCGGCGCCATCTACTAACCATCCTATTGCTCCCATATCTGCCCAAGTGAGCGTTGGGTAATTAAAAATGGATGAGTATTTAGCCTTCCCACTTAATAAATCTTCTATCATTTGTTCACGGCTCATGCCCAATGTTTCGGCCGCTGCATATAGGTACAATCCATGGCCAGCCTCATCTTGTACTTTGGCCAATAAAATAGCTTTTCTTTTTAATGATGGAGCCCTTGTAATCCAATTGCCTTCGGGCAGCATGCCAATAATTTCGCTGTGGGCATGTTGGCTAATTTGTCTAATATTGGTTTTGCGATATGCTTCAGGCATCCAATCTTTTGGTTCAATCTTTATTTCGGCATCAATTTTTGCTTGAAATTGTGCTTCCAAATCATGTATTGACATATAGCTTATTTTATACAAAAGTAAACGAAAAACTAACAACTGTTAGTATTTTGTATAAGAAATTACAAATTTATCAATGGCAAGGGTTAAGCAAGAATTTGGTATTACACCCAATTGTTTTTATGCGCCATCGAAATTATTTGCGATTTTGATGTTACATGCAATTTGCCGTAGATATTGGCAATGTGTTTCCGTACGGTTAGCACACTTAAGTTAAGTCCGCTGGCTATGCGTTTTGCATCCCAGCCGTTTACAAGGTGTTGCAGTATTTCTTGCTCCCTGTCGGTAATAAAACGGGGCATGGGTTCTTTTTCTTCTGTTTTTTCTGTGTTGCTTTTGCCCAACAGTTGTAGTGTTTTTCGGGCAATGGCCGGGCTCATTGGTGCACCGCCATATTCCAGCACATTCACTATGGCTTCGTATATGGTGCTGGCATGTTCATGCTTTAGTAAATAGCCAGAAGCACCTGAACGGATGGCTTCAAAAATTTTATCATCGTCATCAAATACAGTGAGTATTATAAAATGTATTTCGGGATACAATGCTTTGGCGTGGCGGATGGTTTCTATGCCGTCCATCTCTGGCATTTCAATGTCCATAAAAATTACTTTGGGCATCATCGCCAATGGCAACCCCTTGAGGTTTTTTAAACAATCATGGCCATTATTGGCAATAAAAAGCAAATGGATATCCGGATACAGCTTTATCTTTTGGATAAATGTGTTCCTGTTGATGGAGTTGTCTTCTGTAAGTGCAATACTGATGGACATAGTATAAAATTAAGTATCTAATGCGTTGTAGCAATAATCAATTTGCAGTAGGCTGTATCATTACTTTTATTCCGCTGATATTTCCGGGTAGCCAGCTTATGGTAAATCCTGCTTCTTTAGCTCTTGCTTTCATATTGTTGATGCCATTTCCAGTATTGTTGGTTGTTGGCATATCGGGCATTCCAGTGCCATCGTCTTCAATAATTACCTGCCAAAAATGATGGCTGATAAATGATACGGTAATTGTACTTCCGCCGCTGTGTTTAATGGCATTGATTATGGCTTCTTGGATGGTTTGAAATAAGTGAAATGCCTGCACCGGCGGCAACATACAGTCTGTGGTGATATTTTCCAACACATCAAACTTAAGATGCGGATGACTTGGTGCTACTTTTTGTATTACCAGTTTTATGCGGTCGCTAACAGTAGTGAGTGACAAGGCAGTTCTTTTCAAAGCCCAAATAGTGTCACCAATTTGTGATACAATAGATTGTGAATTACTGCGTAACTGGTGCATGGCAGCTGTTGTGTTTGGGTTGAATTGAAGCTCTGCAGACAGTGTATCTATATTGGCCATGATGGATGCTGCATAGGCACCAAGGTTATCGTGTAAGTCAGCAGCAATGCGTCGCCGTTCATTTTCTTCTGCTTCTTTAACGGCGGTAGCAGAAAGCCTTTTTTCTTCTGCTAGCGCCAGTACCATTTTCATTTTTTGTTTTTTTTTATACAATTGAAAGGCAAGATAAAAAAGAAGAATGCTAAATGCAGCCACTATCATCGATCCATACAGCCAATAATTTTTTTGTACAATATTTAATTTTTGTTGGATGATGGTATTTTCTTTTTTCTGCACATCATATTTTGTTTGCAACTCTGCCAAGGCATGCACTGAATTTTTTTCATATACTGAATCTTTTAGCTGGATAATGTCATTCATTACGGTTGAATACAGGTCAATATTACCCATTGCCTTGTAATTGTCGGCAAGGCTGCTGTATAAAAAGAAAAGCTTGGTAGTTAAGTTGTACTTTTTTGCCAATGCAATGCCTTCATTGCACACAGCAATCCCTTTTTCAGGTTCGCCATAATGGGCATAGTAATAGCCGAGTTGCGCCATATCGGAAGCGGTATAAAATGGATCACCAATTTCTTTTCTGATGGCTACCACTTCTTTCAATAGTGGTTCAGATAATTTTGGCTGGCCTGCTTTTACGTGTAGAGAGCTTTGTATTGCTAATGAATTGGAAAGTGCAAATAAGTTTTGATATATACGGGAATAATGAACTCCCTTTTTGATATAATAAAAATCAGAATCAGCATTGCCTAAATTGTTGTAATTGGTAGAAATATTTGCAAGAAGTATTCCGTATTTTCCAAGGAGTATAGAATCATTTGTTGTATGAAGCGCTTGTAAATGCCAGTTCAGGGCATCTTTTAGCTGTCCCATTTCAAGGTAGGCCCAGCCAATTAATGTTTTGCCTTTTACTTGCAGCAATACATCATTTACTTTTTCTGCTTTGCTAATAACAGCATAACCCATTTCTATGGCTTCCTTATAATTGTTCATTCGTACATAACAGCGTCCTTTTTGATTACAGATGTTTGCTTCAAGCCCAATGTCAGTATCGCCTTCCTGTAACAATTGCATACAATTTTCAGCCATTTGGAGCGATGAATCAATAAGCCCTTTGTTGGTAAGTGCAGCCGATTTATAATACAATGCTTTTAAGCCCGACAGGCGGTCATTTAACTGTGCTGCTAGTTTTTGTGCATCTATTGCATACGCCATCAATGTATCGGCATGTAGTGAATATCCCTGGTCACACAATAATAATATGGCGGATAGTTTTTTTTTGTGGATTAGCAGCAGTGCTGACATTTCTTTTCAGCTGCTCAATAATTTTTGTTTGTGCAGTTGTAGTAATGCTGGTGGTAATCAGGCACAATAAAAATAATATGTGGTTCTTGAATTT
>JAAFJB010000169.1 GCA_013297995.1 Chitinophagales bacterium
CTATACCACCCACTTTAGCGGCTTCCTGACGAATGCCTATCTGCCGCATTTCTACTTTAATTTTAAAATCACCCGCAAAAATTTTAATCATCTCTCTAAAATCAACCCGATCATCTGCGGTATAAAAAAAAGTAGCTTTCTTGCCATCAGCCTGGATCTCTACCTCACTTAGCTTCATCTGTAAGTTGAGGGTACGGGCAATAGCGCGACTTCTCGCCAGCATTTCTTTTTCCCTGCCCTTGCTTATTTGATAACTTTCTAAATCTCTCTCAGAGCTCCTACGGAGAATTTTTTTAATATCGGGACTGAATTCGGGTACACTTTTCTTTTTCAGTTGCAAACGTACCAGCTCGCCTGTAAGGCTTACCTCTCCCACATCAAAGCCAGTAAGACCTTCCACCGTTACATATTCTCCTTTTTCAAAATATTGCAAAGTGGTATTTCTATAAAATTCCTTTCTACTACCTTGTTTAAAGAGTACTTCAACCACCCTGCAATTGCTTTCGGGGTCGCTAAAAGGTAAATTCATCAGCCAATCGTGTACATTTAGGCGGTTACATCCTCCTGTACTACATCCTCCATTACTTTTACATCCATTCGGTTTACCGGTTCCACATGATCCACAGCCCATATATATAATTAATAAAAAGTCAAATAATTTAATACCTACTCACTCAAAATTAAGGTTTTGTTCTGAATGATTTGGTATAGTTTAATGGTAAGCGCATGAAACAACATTTTAGCATGGGCATTGCGCTCTATATAATAAGCCGCTTTGTCCAGCTCTTCTATAATGGCTTGTTGTTGACTAACCCCTGAAATTTTATTTAATTTTCGAGCAAATTCCTTTTCTGCCTCACCTTGTTTTACCGCAGCTTCACCCAATACCCTTATTCGTATGCTTTGCTCTAATAAGTGATTAAAATAACGCAGAAATTGCTTCTGTTTCTCACGACCAAGTTTAGTTATTTCTTCAATAAACTTCAGTTGGGCTGCTGGCCCCGTTTTTAACATGGCATTCAACCATTCTTTTAAAAGTTGATGCCAATCTTCATCAGCATGTTGCAACAAATGCAAGGCTTCCCGATAGTTGCCCTCGCAAATAGCGGTAATCTGCTGCGCCGTTGCGGGCTCTGCCCTTGCTCGGGTAATAAGGGCTGCCTCAATATCGGCATCATCCAATGCTGGAATACGAATTAATTGGCAGCGACTTAAAATGGTGGGTAAAATCTGTTCTTCACTCTCCGCTACCAATATAAATACTGTATTAGGCGGCGGTTCTTCAATTAGTTTCAGCAATTTATTGCCTTCCTTACCCAGGTATTCGGGCATCCAGAGTAAATGAACTTTATACTTACTCTCAAAACTTTTGAGGCTGAGTGCTTTCATTAAATAATTGCATTCCTCCGCCGTTATATTACCCTGTTTGTTTTCAGCACCAATACTTTGAAGCCAGTCGTACGCATTTCCGTAGGGATAGGATTCAACAAAATCCCTCCATTCTTCAATAAAATCAATACTCTTGGGCTTCTCCCCCGACTTTGTAGTAATAACAGGATAGGTAAAATGTAGGTCGGGATGTATTAACTGAGCCGCTCTTTGAAAAGCAGGTTGTGAGGCAATATCATCGGGGTGAATATAGGATGGAGTAGGAGCGAGGGCCGTCATTCCACCAAATAAATCTGCCACCAAAGGAGCATCAGGAGGCAGGCTTACAATATATTGCGCAAATGCCAAAGCCAGCGGCAATCCGCCAGCACCTTCTTTGGAAAGAAAAAGAAGGGCGTGACTCAGCCTATTCTGCGCAACCATCTCTGCAAGGTGTTGCTTTACGGCTGGTTGACCAATCACATCTTTAAACAGCATAATAGTATTTGTTAGGAACAAAAAAAGAGAATGCAAACTACATTCTCTTTGTAACAAAAATAGTTGATTTAACTACTTAATAAACTTTAATATTTCTTCACTATCTGGCTTAACTCTGCTGGGATAGTATTGTAGTAATTTACCATTTTCATCCAATAAGAATTTACCAAAATTCCAAGCTACTTCTGCATCTAGCACGCCATTCTCGGCTTTTGATGTAAGCCATTTGTAAATAGGCGCCATATCATCTCCCTTAACACTTATTTTGCTGGCCAGCGGAAAACTAACCCCAAAGCGGGCTTTGCAAAATTCCTGTATCTCGCCATCAGAACCCGGTTCCTGTCCCCCAAAATTATTGGCAGGAAAACCTACTATTACCATTTTATCTTTGTAATCATTGTACACTTTCTGTAAAGCCTCATATTGAGCGGTATAACCACATTTAGAGGCGGTATTTACTACCAATATTTTTTTACCCTTAAAGCTAGCAAAATCAATTGTTTTTCCTTCAATTGACTTTACCTTAAATTGGTGTATGCTATTAATGCCGGGGAAATTAAATGCACTCAGCATAATAAAAGAAACAAGGGTTATTAAAGTTTTCATATTGTTTTTATTAAATAACAAAGTTAAAGCTTAATTGTTTAGGTGGATGGTAAACGATCCTAAACCGTATACGCAACCGTGGCAATACTGAGCTTTACCCCCGGAATTTGTAATATGGCCTGCCCGCATGCTTCTAGACTAGCTCCGGTGGTAACAATATCATCTATCAATAGGATATGCTTATTGGCTAAAAGATGTGGCTGCGTAATAAAAAATACACCTTCCATATTTTGCCACCTGCTTACCCTATTTTCCTGCGTTTGGGTTTTGGTATTTACCAGCCTAATCACCGCTTGTGTGATTAGTTTCTTCGACCATACCCTAGCAATTCCTTCTCCAATTAAACTGGCTTGGTTGTATCCTCGCTGAAATTCTTTTTTTGGATGCAGGGGGAGTGGAATAATCAGATCCACATCATCAAACCGTTTGGCATCTTTTAAGCGCAAACCCAACTGTGTTCCCAAATACCGCCCAACAGCAGGATTGCTTTTGTATTTAAGTTGAATGAGCAAATATTGCAGTAAGCTGGTCTTGTGAAAATAAAAAGCAGCACCAGCGGCTTGCAACGAAAGGCGACCATAAAATATTTTCTCAACAGGATTTTGCGCTGCTGTAAAAAACTGGGTTTCAGGAAGTGCCGAATTACATCGCGCGCATAAAAAGGAATGAAGCTGAATATAATCTGCTCCACAACCCATACAGATATGCGG